>CABMCA010000103.1 GCA_902384525.1 uncultured archaeon | reverse complement strand
CAGCGACGAATATTTCCCATGGCTGTGTATTGGCCCATGAGGGTGAGCGGGTTGCAGCTTCCAGAATCTTGATGAGTGTTTCTTTATCAACTGAATCGGGTTTAAAAGCCCGGGTGCTATAACGGGAATACAGGACATCGGTAACATCCATAAAAATTACCTCTTCATTAATGCCAGCTTCTGCCCGTCCTGATACGCCTGTTCCTTAATTGATTTATATTGTTTCATCATATTATCCACTGCAGGTTCCGGGATATTGAGATTTGATGCCAGATCCAATAGTGTTCTCTTATCTGCATTTACCTGGCCAGGAAGCATTAAACCTCCTACTGCCAGTTCCGAAACGACGGTCCCGCCATTTCCGCATGTGAGCGCTGAATTTTTCAGGAATTCAAGTGTCTCCGCGGCCATTTTAATATCCGGATTTCCACAGGTTACAACGACAACACTATTTCTTTTCCCGGGAATACGGCATTTTATTTCAGGGGGATTTTTTCCAGGTGTGATTATCATCTGGGATACCAGCCTGTCAAATAAATTCTTGACCTGTCCGGGAACATGCCGGATATATACAGGAGATGCCAGCACAAGCCCTCCAGCCTGTGCTATTTTATCGACAATCATGGCAAGATCATCATCAGGATCCTTTTTTGTTATTCTGCAAATACCATTTTGCCTGCATTCCATACACCCGGTACAAAATGCAATATTCAGATCACCAATGTTTATTTTTTCAACTTCTGCTCCCCTGGAAACCGCTCCTTTTAATATCATGTCCACCAGAAGGTCGTTGCTGCTGCCTTTCCTTGGACTGCCTACAATTCCTAATATTTTCATATTTTTTCCTCATTGAACTGACCATGTTAAGATCAGATGTATTGCATACCCAATAATAATATTTAAATATATCGGACGTCCAATATTGGCCAGTGACAGATGACAATTGCAATGAGGAAATATGCGCACCGGAATCCTGTGATATGAGAGGGATGTTATCGTTTTTGATCATGTGGTTTCTCTCGAAAAGACCCATGTATGGCGAGGAGATAGCGCTGGAACTTGAAAAAATGAAAGGGAACAAACCCACTCCAGGAACGATCTATCCTGCATTAAAACATCTCCAGAATAATGGTCTTGTAACATCACAGAAAGACGGGAGGAATATTATTTATTCCCTAACAGAAAAGGGCACAACAACATCAAAAAAGGCATTTGAATATTTCTGCAATATGTTTGAACCCGTTTTCAAGGATTGCATAAAAGCAAAAAATCTTAAAAAGATATGAATTATTCAGAGTTGAGTGCTTACTTCTTTTACCTTTATGACAAGCGCTCCTCTTGCCCACGGAAATTTTTCCTTTGCCATCTCTGCGAATTTTCCCGACATCTGGAGTTCACCGTTTCCAGAGATGCAGCATCCCTGTCCAGAGCCATAGTTTCCCTGAACTTGTTTTGAAGCGATCAGCAGTTGCACACGATTGTCCTTTTTGAGGTTTTTCTCAGTAACATTATAATATCCGGCAGGAATAACAATCACTTCTCCTTCTTTGATACCAATGGCTCTTACATAATCTCCCCATGTCCCTACAACATGCGGGCCATTATCGCCACATGTTACTATCGCTACCCATTCTGTTTTATCCATAATTTCTTTGCATTTTCCTTCGATCTTTGCCATATTGCTCTTCTCCTTTAATAACTTCCAAAATAATCAATACTTTAATCTGAGCTACTCGATTCCTACCATTGCCTCAACTCAATTGAAAGCCCATCCGGATCTTTTATTTCAGCTCTTTTTGAGTTACCAAGAGTTACCGGCCCCCATGTTATCTCCACCCCTTTACTCATAAGATACTTTACAGCCGCCTCCATGTCATCTACCTCAAGAGCTATCATCCTTAAACCTGCCTGCCATGGATTTTGAGGTGGATGTGCAGGATTTTTAACCTTCATAAGCTCTATAACTGAACCGTTGAGTTCAATGTAAACTATCTCTTCCAGAGGAGGTACTTCTACTTTTTGCCGCAGTTTAATTTTAAAACCAAGTATTCCTGTGTAGAAACTAATGTTTTTCTCTAAATTCATAGGAATAATTTCTATATGGTCAATTCTTTTAAACATAGTTAATCTCAATGTAATTTGTTCCACATAAGAATATCTAAAACGATTTTTTTTCCCATTTTCAGACCATGGATGCAACTGACGGATGAGCTAACAGATTTTGAATATAAAGTTCCCCGCATCAGAACCGTAGCAAGATGTGGATATTTCGAAAAAATAAACGGACTTCGGGTTACAACCCCAGAACTTTTTTAACCTTCTCAACAGCCATTGGCAACTCTCAGAATATAAGATACAGCGAGATAAGGGATACACTTGGTGAGATCAATTCCAAGGTGCTTACTGATAGGCTGAAGGAACTTGAAGAGGCAGGGCTAATTAAAAACCCGGACTTAAAATGTAATTATCTGGTAACCATCTGCTATCAATTCCCTGAAGCTCGGATGTCCCTCATATTCTTCACTGAGAGAAATGTGAGATTCCACTGCACACTCTTTGATACCAAAAGCACCGGCACAAAAACTGCAAACTCCTGTTGATTTGCCTTTTACTGAATCAAACAACTCATGAAACATATGGTCCTGTTTGGAAAGTTCTTTGATCCATTTGGTTCCTGCTCCGTCAAAGATGAGCTTAAATTCATCGTTTGCATCTTTGAATTCTTTTGCTGCCAGAAGTGCATTGTGAACTCTGGCAATATCCCCATGCGTTTCCGTATCTGCTAACACTACAATTGCTACTTTTATCATATTCTTTCTTCCGTTTTATATGCCTTTTTCAGACAAATTCTATATTTACCTTATAGATAATAACCCTCTTCAGGTTGTGAATATTATAAGCACACCCGATTATAGAATATATTAAAACTTCATTTCAATGCGCAATTATTCATGCTGTCTGAGAGTTTAAATAAGGCAAATAAAAGCAGCATGATGGAAGCTATTTCCAACCATTGATTCTTGCCCAGAATGAAAGCCAGCGGTGCTGATATTCCCAGGAGCGATACCAGCAGGGGCGTGCAAATTGGACTTGCTGATGTAAAAAAACCTACAAACATGCCTGCCAGGCCGGTTTTTCATGCTTTTTAATTCCCATCTCCTTTTGATTATGCCAGATAGGACTTGTTTTTTAAAACTTTGATTATATTGTCTGACATAATTATCTCCAAAAAGAATATTGCTGCCTGTTTTTTCAGGCAGCATTTTACATTACTCGGGCGGTGGAGTGGGCATGAAGTTTGTATCAATGCCAGAAGTTACATGTCCCCACGGGGCATCGAACTCCTTAACTGCAATATGTCTTACCCAGAATCCCTGGGTTCCCGGAGCTACAGCCGGCCCATGCCCGCCGTTCATTCCATGGAAGTGCACATATCCTGCTTCTTTGGGCTGGTCAGCTTTAATGAATTTTCCTGGTATGCCATCTCCAATCCAGAGGATATTTTTAGCTGTATCAACAGGACCATCTAAATGTATAAAAAGTATCTTGCCGTCAGATAGCATTTTCACCAGGTGGTCAGGCATATCCGGAGGTGCCTTGTCTGTATATGTTGCCCTGAGCTGCCTCCACAGGCCAGCGTCTTTCTCCAGAGGAATGGATGTTGCCTGCAGAGTGGCTATCTCTGAGCGCAGGGAATTTACTTCTGTCTGTTTTTCTGAAATTTTTCCATTTACGTTCATTCCATTTATTACATAGCCAGCGCCAGCTCCTATTACCAGGAAAACCAGTGCAATGGCTATTATCTTACTACTCATATTTTACCTCAACCTACTATCTGAGGTCATTCCAATAAAATCCAGCGGAGTAGTGAGTAAAATAAGCACTAGCGATTATCGTTTTTCAAAATTCGTTACGAGCTGGCCCATCATCCTGTACCAGACATTGAGTTCCCTGTTCATTATAAGCTTAGTTTCCTCAATTGGGACAGCATTGTAAATATAAGTAAATCCGCCAGCGCCCAGTACCCTGAATTTTCGTTCTATCATACCTTTATCCATCAATGTCTGAAGTGAGCGCTGGATAGAACTTCTATCCTTTTTAAGAGACTCTGAAACTTCAGCGATAGTTGATCCGGAATGGTCAAGAAGATAAAAATATACCTCTATCTCATAATCCTTTATCTTAAAAACGCAGCGCATAACATCATTAAATTTAGGCTCAGGGGTCATCATAAGCTCTTCCACGGTCTGGAATTCTGTCTTATTTTCACTATCCAAAGTATCCATAACTTCACCTATTACTGAACAATGTATAACTTCATGAGCTCAATACCGAATACATATCGCCTATACTTCTTAAGACCGTGAATCCCTTATCCGTGATCATGTAGTCCCCCCGCTCGTGGCGCTGTAAGATCATTCCGCTGTCAAGCAGTTTTTGTAGATGGAACAGTAAATTCCCCCCGCGAAGTCTTGTGAGCTCAGTGAGAGCGGAAAAGGTTTTTGTCTCTATTGCTATTGCTTTCATTATTTGCAGGCGCTGTTTGTTGGATAGCGGCTCAAGTATGTCATTAACGATCAGTTCGTCGGGTAATTCTGATATTTCCTGCTTCTTTTCTTTATCCGTGTTATAGATTTGCAGCGACCGCATTAAATCGACCTGCTTCCCGAAAAGCGTCTGGACATTTGAAAAACATTTCTCACACTGCTTCGCGGGTGCACTGCTCCTCATACCGTTCAGATCCGACTGGTTTTTTAAAATAATATCTTCATCGACCTTTTCATGGTTTATCAGGTTTGCATTCTTTTGCAGGAATCCGGTGAAGTTTGATTTACAGGTCTCCCGCATCTGGCATTTTTTGACCATATTACTTTCAAGACCGCCCTCGATATCATCAATAACGTGCCCGATGATCGCATTCGTAAAATTAGCGCGGGAACCCGAAAGTACATGTTCAAGATGCTGCTGGCTTGATTGCTCTACAAACCGCTTCATGTCATTATGTATCTCATACAGCTTTTTTTTTATTTCGAGGATCTCTTTGTAAGAGTCCTCCTTTTTATTTACCATATATGGAGTTTTTTGTCTTGTCAGGCAAAAAAGGTTTCTATTACAACCTTAAAGGTCATGTTTGTATATTAAAATGTAGTTGGTATAGTTTTATGACGGCTAAGTATATGCTAATGACCTGCCAATATGTTATCGAGGTGAATTAAATGCCTGAATGGAAATATACAAACAAAAAAGTAACAAAAGAAGAAGCGCAGAAGTCGTTAGATGCCGTAAAAAGCGCATGTTTCAAATGTGAAAAACATGCCAGCGGCTGCCCTATATCCAGAACAGCAGGTGAGATAAAAGCAATGACTGAGGAAAAATCATGAGCGTAAAAGAAGAGATTCATGCACAGATCGTCGGAGGACTTGCAGGCGCAAAGTTCCCGATAAAGACACCGGAACAACTCCTGGCGGCATTCCCAAACGGTGCAAATACCACATGCAGGGCAGGCGACCTTGAAGTGACGGCAGGCCAGGCAGGAAAACTGCTGAAAGCAAGCGATTTTCCTTTTAAGAACGCAAAAAAGGTTGCGGATGTAATCGTTGAAAGAGCAGGGCTCTAGGCCCTGTTTATTTTATCTCAAATAAGTGATCGACATGAAAAGAATAAAACTTATAGAAAATTATGAAGCAAGTGATGAGGTCGGGGCGATCTATAAAGATATAGAAGCAGCTTTCGGAATGGTTCCAAATCTTTTCAAGACCTATGCCCACTTCCCGGCATTACTGCTGGTGAACTGGGAAAAGACAAAGGTCTTGCTGATAGGCGGGGAACTCCCCCGGGAACTCAAAGAAAGCATTGCAGTGGTTGTATCTGCGGCAAATAGCTGTAAATACTGTGTGGCTTCACACTCAATGGCGCTTTCTATGATGGGATTCAGTCAGGAAAGAATAGATGACCTGACAAAAAACATCGAGAGTCCCCTGATTTCGCCCAGGGACAAAAAGATTCTGGAATATGCCAGGAAAGCGACGCTCACTCCGCATAAGATTACTGACACTGAAACAAATGAACTAAAATCCCTTGGTCTTACAGACAGTCAGATCGTAGAAGTGCTTGGAGTCATGGAACTGTTCACCGGTTACAATAAATTCCTGGATTCTCTTGCTGTACCGCTGACTTAGATAAGAAATTGGTTTTTAAGAGGTTATAATATGAAAGTTATAGGAATAAGCGGCAGTCCGACAAAAGACAGCAACACAGATACGCTGGTAAAAACAATACTTGACGCCACAGGCGCACAGACCGAGTTTTTCAAGCTCTCATCTATAAAAGTAGGTCCCTGCATCGCCTGTATGAAATGTGTCCGGACCAATGAATGTATAATCAATGACGATTTCAAATGGCTTTCCAGAAAGGTAATGGAAGCAGATGCTATCGTCGTCGGTTCATCCACATTCTACGGCGCAGCAAGCGCTTTTACAAAGGCGTTCATAGAGAGGCTTTATTCAAAAAGGCACATAAAACTCCTGACAGCCGGGAAGATTGCTGCAACAGTCGCTGTCGGGGTGGCTGCTGAAAAAATGGTAGGTGAATGGCTGGGAAATGGTCTTCGCGCAGGGGGTATGGAGATAGTTGCAGGTATGACAGCAAAAGGTACACCATGCTGTTTTGTGTGCGGACCCGGTGAAACCTGTGCCTTTACGGTCTGGAATGCATACTCGAAAGAACTGACAGGTATGGATTTGGGTGTTGAAGAGGCATATAAAGGATATCTTGAACTCCTCCCTGATAACAAGCCGTATACACACGGCTCTGCTAAATTCCTGAAAGGTTACAGGTCCGTGAAGGATGAACCCGAAGTAATGGCAGAAGCAGAAAGGATCGGGAAACTTATTAAAGAGAAAATAAAGAACAGCAGGAAAACGGCAGGTGATTCAAAATGCAGGTGTTAGGAATAAGCGGTAGCCCCGTTAAAAACAGCAACACTGACAGGCTGGTCAAAACAGTTCTTGATGCTACGGGTCTTGATTACGAATTCATTAAACTTTCAGAGTACGATATCCATCCGTGCAGGGCATGCCTTGGCTGCGCTAAGGACAACATTTGCAAGCAACATGACGACTGGCATATTGTTGAAAATAAGATCAAAGAATGTGAGGCTCTTGTTATTGGCGGATATCCTACCTATGGTACTCTTGATTCAAGAACAAAAATGCTGACTGAACGCATGTATTCCATGCATCATCAAAGAATGCTCAATAAAGGTAAAATTGGGGCGGCGGTAGCAGTCGGAGTCGGGCGGGGGATACCAAGCGTAGACCATGCCGCTGACCAGATCGCTGCTTTTATGCAAATGGAAGGGATTAACGTTGTCGGGAAAGTAAGCGGAACAGGAAACATCTCATGCCTGTCATGCGGATATGGGGGTACCTGCGGGATAAGCGGAGTTCCGCTATTGTTTGGCAAAGGAGCTGTGCCATCAAAGGATAAATATATATCAATAGAGGGTCAAAAGGATATCATTGAGAAAGCAAAAGAAATAGGACAAAAAATCAAGGAGATGCTTGTAGAAAAATAAGCGAGGTTCCATAATGGATTTCACATTCTTGTATAGAAGTATAAAATGAAAAGAATGATAGCGCCCCTTGCTGCTGTTTTGTTAGTAGTTGTTATGTTCTTTGTAGCATCTGCGACTATTGGCGAAGAAATTATTTTTCCTGAAATTGCCACTTTAATTATTGCGGCCTGGTTGATAGAGAATTCACCATTCGCAGATAAACCTCTTTACTTATGGTTGTCGCCCACTTTAGCTGCAATAACCGGTGTAGGGATACTTCACTTTCTGCCTTATAATCCGGAAATTCTAATTGCTTTCACTTTTCTCCTTGTCGTCTTGCAGTTATACCTGTTGCGTTCGAACGTTTTACCATCGATATCAGCCGCGATTCTACCGATTTTTTTAAATTTCGATAGTCTTTATTATCCGCTTTCTGTCTTCATATTTTCAGGATGCATCGTTGCCAGCAGAGGTTTGTTGGCTCGCTTTCAGTATAGTGAGTATTCGGCAACCCGGTTAGCTTCCGATTTAAATAAAGAGGAGCGAAAAACCCGGGAAACACTGAAACCCATTCACTGGTTAATGCTTTTTATCGGGGTTGTTTTTGTTTTAATAATTGCTTTTCAATCAAAATGGATTTATATTATATCACCACCCTTAATAGTTACTTTTATTGAATTTGCCAATCCCTGTAGTCAGGTCTGTCAAAAGCCGGTACATCTTCTCTTGTTGCTTTTGCTTGCATCCATTTCAGGGATACTGTGGGTTGAAGCTACTCACTTTTTATTAAATTGGCCTTTATGGATTACAGCCGGATGCATTGTTATATGGATTCTCTTTTTATTCCATCGGATGCAATTTGTTTTTCCTCCTGCCGCAGCGATATCATTGTTACCGACTATTATTCCCAGAGAAATGCTTCTGTTATATCCCTTACAGGTAGCAATTGGTGTTGTTATTTTCATCGTTATCGGAAAAATAATTATAGCAATTAACCTCAAATCAACAGATCTTTGATTTTTTTAGAGACTTCCCATGTTTTTTCTTCTTTTGTATCTGGAACATTACTACTACTATTATCAGGACTAATACAAGTATCGGGATAACATAATCACTTGATATCTGGAGGGGATAATTCCCTTCAATGACTTTTACCAGTGCAGATTCTCTCTGGCCATAATTTACGCGAACATTGATCCGGGGATTCTCTTCAATATTAGTGTCGCTCAAGGTTGTAATAAAAACTGCATCATCTGAAGCGCCAGCTTCAAGAAGCATTGCTTTATCCTGGACCATTACTGTTTCTTCACCATATACCAGGAACTTTACCTGGGTCCTGGCATATGTGTTGACTGCACCTGTATTCTTGATACCCACCTTTAACTTATGAGCTTTTTTGTCATAGGAAACCTTTGAAATATTAAGCGATGAACTATCTGATATCTCTATCATCTCAATCATCATTTCCTTATAAATGACACGTTCAAACGATCCTGGAGCTTCACCGAACATTATTGTGAATTTTGCAGTCAGGTTCTGGCCGTTCAATTCTGTTTTATAGGCCATAGTCACCATGCTGTCGCGGTTCACATAGACAGGTTCCCTGTCACCAAGAGTGGTTATTCTCACACCTTTTGATAATATTTCGATAGATGACCTCAAATACGCTCCCATATTTCCCTTATTTTCATAGGTCACTTCAAGATTCTTTGTAGCACGATTATATCTAACTGAATTAATATCAATTGAAAGCTCATATTTCGGAAGAGGGAACATATCAAGCGCTTTGACTTCGGAGGAGCCGCCAGCGTTTGTTAAACCCTGGCCGAACTTTAAAAAAAGAGTCATATTTGTTATTTGTTTTAACTGGTATGCAAGACCTGAAAGTTCAGTTCCGATGACAAGGCCTTTTTTTATGCCACTTTCTTTTATATATTCAACAACTCTGTCAGGAACTCTCTCTCTTCCTATTAAAAGTACGGGTTGTTTTCCTGACATGATCCCTTCTTCGATAAATTCCCCGTTTGTAAGGGTTAGCTGGTTGATGCTTTTGTATCTTTTCAACAGGTCAATATTATTATCGAACCTTGATCCGTTATTGATCACCTCGGGTTTGAATTCAGCCAGTTTGCTTTTGACCTCTATATCCGAGAAGCCATAAATTATCATCCTGCTTACACCATTAGCTTTCAGGAAGGAGTATAATTCATCAATATTCTTTTTATTGGCAAACATGACAAAAAACTTTTCCTGGGCAGCGTAAGGCGCAATAGAAATGGCATTATATCCGGATGAATCATCTACCACTATGAAATTACTTGTATTTGCCCTTTTAGCAAGTTCTATATTAAGTGCTGTTCCTGAAGCAATTATTTCCTCGACTGTAAAACCAGCGCCCTCAAGGCTGGTCTTATAGCTGAAAGCAAAAGGCGCTTTATCAGATTCCACAAGGAGTATGTTTTTTTTTGTTGTATCCAGGGATTTAGGAAGTATTGAAGCATGTTCGCTGCTTATGAGAAAACTAGATTTTATATTACTAAAGCCTGCATAATGTGCGCCAAGGTAAACATCCTGCCAGTCTGCGGAATTAATAACCACCTGGTCAGGTGTTGCAGAGGCGCTTAGTATCGATATTCCTGCCAACAAAAATAATAATAACTTGTACTTTATACCCATCATTACTATGATAATATAAACTTATATATTAAACCTTCGCCTGAAAAAAAAAGAAGTTGGATCAAGGATCCAACCATGCCTATGGAAGTTCCATGTAGAAATAGTACACATTAGGTGAGGTTCTATTTACAGGAACAAGCAATTCATAGTTTGATAACGTGCCTTTGTAGTTTAGCTTAGGTGCTACAACGACAGCTGCCCATAATACTTCCCCTTTAGTTACTGTAGCGCTGGTATTAACAGATTGAATCACGTGATCCAGAAAACCATTTGTAGTATGTACGTGGGAAGCATTTATTGATGTATCTACGAAAGTCCTATTTCCATCACCTGCTTTATAGGTATTCTTGATCGTATCTGGCATTACTTCACCACCAAACCAAATTTGGTCGAGGTTAGAGATATTTGCCTCATAGAGTGTATCCCAGGCTGTAAAAGTACTATTATCTATTGCATAAATAGATCTGTTCGTGACATTAACTGTCCAATTATACATCTCGGTACCGTTAGAGCCACTCAATGTTATAATACCTGATACGTTACCAAAGTAGCCCTGCCAGTTCTGGGTCTGGTTGGTTTGCTGATACAGGTCAATCTGGGTAATATATCCCCCTGCGGATTGACTGGAATTTTGACCTTCCCTGAGTGGTTGAGTTTCGTTTGTTCCATTTATTATTAAGCTTCTATCCAGATCATTATCACCTATAGCAGCAGATGCAGTCCCGGCTATGAATAATAGAGCCAAAACTAAAATTGCTGCGGATAGCACTGTATTGAAGTTAACAGTCTTCATTTTTTAATTCCTCCGTATTTTTTGCATATCGATTAAATCCTTTATGATCCAACTTTGGGGGATTTTTCATCATTATGCTTATCATTAATATATGACTACTATATTATATAATGATTTGGGGAAAAACATATATATTATTATGCTCATAATCATATGATGGTCTTGAATAATGAATAAAAAAGAGGATATGATAAATGTCCTTATAGGACTAATATTCGTATCAATCATTATCCTACCCGTGTACGCTGCCACAAGTGTCAATTCCTGTATGTATATAAATGATAGCGGCTCATACACCTTAACAACGGATATCCTGGATAACACCAGCCCGTGTATCAGGATACTGGCAAATAATGTTGATTTTGATGGCGGCGGATATACTATCGATGGAATTGATGAAGCGGATTCCTATGGTGTGCAGGCAGGCACTAATTATACAAACATAACAGTGAGGAATCTAACAGTAACAGATTGGTTTTATGGAATATCTTACCGGGGTACGTCATCCGGAAGGATCACCGGGATAACGGCAGTCTCGAATGCAAATGGTATTTATCTTGATTCTTCCAGCAACGATAATATGATAGATAACAGTACAGCTTTGAATAATACCAATAGTGGAATCGGCATTAATAATTCAAACAATAATATCGTGACCGGCAACATCATGACGTCGAACAGCAATTATGGTATCTACTTATCTTCTTCCGGCAACAATACAATATATAATAACCATTTTAACAATACCAATAATTATAACGTTGATACCCCTAACACATGGAACACAACGAAGATAGAAGGCACAAATATAATTACAGGCATTAACCTGGGAGGAAATTACTGGGCATATCCGAACAGAACAGGATTCTCGCAGACATGCACTGATGTGAATGGCGATGATATTTGCGATTCTTCTTATGCTCTTGATGCTTCAAACATTGATTATCTGCCCCTGGCAAAAATTCCAGACCTTGTTTTGACTCAAGATAATATATCCTTCTCGTACATACCATCTGAAGTTGAAAATGGCGAGGTCAAAGAAAACGTGAATGTAACCATAAATGCTACTGTTTATAATAGCGGGTTGGGAGATGCAGGTAATATTAATGTGAGTTTCTATGATGGCCCTCCGGAAACGGGCAATAATATTGCAAATGCCACGATCACAAATATCAGCGCAGGCAGTAGCGGGAATGCCACAATTTATTGGATTTCCATCATAGGTACCCATAATATTTCAATAAAAGCGGATCCTGAAAATACCCTTGTCGAGACAAATGATAGCAACAACAATGCTTCAAAAATTATTAATGTCTCTGCATGGCAAAAATACTACGGCAACATTTCCGGGAACATTACCCTGGCCGGTCAAACCGGGAATTCTCTAATCAACTGGAGTTGGGATACCAACCAGGGAAATGTTTTTGTCTCCAGCGTCCCGTCCTTTGATTATAACAATCTTCAGGCCCTGGGAAGGAAAAAGAACGGAGGAATTGCACAGAATAATTTCCAAAGAGCAGATGAGCTTCTCAACATGACACCCGGAAGCAGCAATGCAACAGGTTTTATTAACAATAATATCACACAACTTTTCAGCCTGAATGGTACTACTACCATCAACGTCACGAGTTTCAGGGTTTATGGGAGCACAATAGATAATGTGGCGATAGTCAACAGAACCAAT
>CABMCA010000102.1 GCA_902384525.1 uncultured archaeon | reverse complement strand
TTGGGTTCTTTTTCGTCACCCTTGCCAAGCTTTCTCCTGCTTGTTATTTTCTTTCGTTTGATTCTAATAATTATCCCTCTGTTCTTTTCTCGATCCTGTATATCTCAACTTTTATGACCAGTCTTTCCTTCTTATGAAACCCGAATGTCCTTTTTATCGGGAAATCTATTAATTTGTATTCTGTTATGACCGATGGGCTTATGAATTTTTTTATAAATTCTGCACTCTGGGCATTATGTATTGAATAAACCACGCTGCTTAATTCGAGGGCTTTCCTCAAAAAAGGGCGATCGCTTCCTTTCTTCTGCGCGCCAAAAGGCGGATTCATTACAACCGTATGCGCTTTTCCACGTATATCGGAAATATTACTGCATACGAACTCGACATCAACGTCAAGTTTATGTGCATTTGCCCGTGCAATCTCTAAAACCTCTTTATCATCATCAAAACCTATAACCTTTTCTGCACCGAGGAGTTTAGCGCCAATAGCAAAAATACCACTTCCGCATCCAAGATCATAAACCGTATCTGTGATATCTCCTTTCATAAAGGCAAAATGCAATAGCTCCGAGGCGACAGTTGCTGGTGTCGCATATTGTTCCCTATCGGCTTTAGGTGACTTGAAACCTTCCACTTTTTCCAGCATCATCTCAAGATGTTTTTTCTTCATATCATTTCTTCGCGATAAAATGTATGGCTGGCAGCATGGCTTCACCATGTTCTTTTACTTTGTGGAAATACTGTTTTGCAAGCGCCTTTAAACCTTCTCCACCCTGTGTTTTCTCTATTTTTATAAGATTTCCCAGCATCAAGAGGTGCTCATCGACGAATTTCTCAGGTACCGTGATATCATGTCTGATGCTTTCAACTGTTATCTCTGTGAATCCCGCTTTATTTAGCTTGAAGCTTATTTCTTCAAAATCATGCTTGTAAAGGGCTCCAATACTTTTCAGGACTTCATTAAATAGCAGATTTGACTTTTGCGCTTCATTGGTTGCAGCCCACTGCATTATCATGAATGAAAAATTTGCATCCTTTTCAAGGACTCTTGCTGCTTCTTCAAATAGGAAATCAAGTTTTTCGGATGATACAAGGTCAAAATAATGATAAGAAACAACTGATTTGAAGACAGAATTCTTAAATGGCAGGAGTAGCGGTTTTATGAGAACTGCATTTGAAAGTACTCTTTTTGAGGTTATCCCGAAAACAGCTGAGTTGAGTTCTTCGGATAGCATTCCCCCAAAATCCAGAATTCTGGAATCGGGAATAAGGTTTGAACGATTGATGAATTCCTGTCTGTCTTTTGCTGCGTAGGGCATAATGATCAAAATATTTCAGTATTTATATATCCTCTGCAACTCTTATCTTGATAAGTTTTGCGACGAATAAACGAAATAGCTTTCAAATTTAAAATAGATAACTTAATTATTATCTTAAATACAATTGTGGATGGAAGTGAATCAATGAAAAACATAACAAAAATAATAATATCAACATTTTTGGTCATTTTGTTGACAAATGGCGCTTTAGGATTTCCGGGAATGGGCGGAACTTCAAATGCCACAAATACTACAAATATTCCGCAAGATACAGGGACAATTTCACAAATAGACTTTAACAATACAACAAGTTCAGATCAGGATATCATTATGGTCCAGCATCTGATCGAAGTGGATGCTGGATTAAAGACAGAAAACAAATTGCTTATCAAAGAAACCCTTATTTTCAGGAATATCGGAACAAAGGATTTCTTTGGTGATCTAAAAACCTGGCTCCCTGATGGTTCAGAGGGTGTCATTGTGGCCCGGTCGGAAATGATGACAGGCGGCGGGAATGTGCCAATCAATTTTTCACGAAACGGGAATATAATAAGCTGGAAGGATTATGTTGGAAAAAACAGCAGTTTACCATTCCTTTATGCTTTAGAATATACTGTTCAACAGAAGGCTGGAGCATCAAGCTCAGAAATATATTCAAAGAAATTGGTTGTTCCTGCATTAACAAGCTATAAATATGTGGAAAATCCGAACATCGGTGCTGCTTTAGTATTAAAAATTACAAAACCTGCAGGAAATACAGTCCAATTCACTGATGAAAATGGCAACAAGATCGCTGCGACTGACGTGAACGAAACAGGCGGGATTTTCAGGTTTTCCTCTCCAAAATTCAATGAAATAAATGTTGAAATATCACCATCCCCGTTATCTACATCCGCAAGCCAGAGTTATGCTCCATATGTTGTTATAGGGATATTGATAATTCTTGCTCTTCTATATCCTTACATAAAGAAAAAATTAAAATCTGAAGACGGTAAAGGAATAGAAAAAGGAAAAGGAACTTCAGAAACCTCAGAAAAAAATAGGATAAAAGCAACGAAAATAAACAAGACAGAGAAAAAGACAGAGAAAATTGAAAAGCCTTCAGAAGCCGAGAGTGCTGTATCATCCGGAAAATATGACGCAAAAGAAGTGAATGAACTTTTAGACAGCAAGAAACAATTGCTGTCAAGGATAAAAGAACTTGAAAAGAAATATGAATCAGGGGATCTTCTGGATGAAGATTATGAGGACAAAAAAAAATCGTACCAGGATGACATTAAGGAAATTGAGGAGAGATTGAGAAAGATGGGATGATTATCCTATCATTTTCAAAAAATAATGGTGTATCCTGTAATCATCTGTCAATTCAGGATGAAATGCAAGGGCAAGTATATTTTTCTGTCTCGCTGCTACAATTGAATCTTTATAATTTGAAAGTATCTCAACGTCACTTGCACATCCTGTGATGCCTGGGGCCCGAATGAATATAGCATTAAAAGGTGTGTCAAATCCATTAAAATCGATCAGGGTCTCAAATGATTCTCTCTGGCGTCCGAATGCATTCCTGTTTACATGGATATCCATGATTCCAAGTAATGGCTGCCCTGTTTTTTCTACCTGATCGTCCCCATATTTTGCAAGAAGAACAAGCCCTGCGCATGTTCCCATAATTGGTATTCCAGCGTTGGCAGCCGTCTTTATTTCATCCGCAATGCCTTCCCGTTTCAAGAGCCTGCCAAGTGTTGTGCTTTCTCCCCCGGGCAGGATCAAAGCATCGCATGAATCAACTATCCCTTTGTGTTTTATTTTTATTACCTCAGCCTGAAGACCAGCATGGCGCAGTGCATTTACTATTGCAATAACATGTTCTTCTACATTTCCCTGGATAGCGATAACTCCAATACGCATGCATCTAACTTATTATTTTAGAATATAAAATGTTCTTTCATCAAAATGATATTTTTTTATAGAATCATGATGTTTCTGAATAAGCTGGAGTAAGCCGGAGTAAATACCATGGAAATAAAAACGTCACAGGGAATCCATAAATCAAAAGGCGGGCTAATAAGATCATTCGTTGCAACCGAGAACGGCAGGATAAAAGAAATAAGCATCTCAGGAGATTTCTTCCTGTTTCCTGAAGAGGCTTTCTTCAAGATCGCCGGAGAACTGAAGGGAATTGAGGCAAAACGTGAAGATATAGAACATAAGATCGAAGAAATTTACATACGGGAAAATATCCAGTCACCTGGAACATCGCCCGCTGACTTTACCGAATCCATAATGAAAGCTCTGGGGGTATAATATGGAGGAATGGCGCTTTATTGATTTCGGACTTGTGGATATTCGCGACATGATGGCGATGGATGAAGCTATCCTGAAATCCGATGAAGGAAATACCTTCTTTTTCTGGACTCCGAAAAAATCCATAATCCTTGGTTTTTTCCAGAAGGCAGAGGTCGAATTGGATCTTTCACAATGTAAAGACTATACCATCACAAGGCGCATAAGCGGTGGCGGCATTGCATTTTCAGACGACCGTTGCAGGCAGGTAAATTACGGTGTCGTGGGAACTATTGATAATGCGTTGTTTCCCATGGACATTACAGGATCATATAAACAGATATGCGGAGTGCTTATTGATACACTGATACATTACAAACTGAATGCAGCTTTTCGTCCGATAAACGATGTAGTTGTGGATAACAAGAAAATATCCGGTAACGCCCAGACTCGCTGGGAAGGAAAACTGCTCCAGAATGGAACTCTACTTCTTGATTTTGATATAGAGGAGATGCTTCGCATATCAAATATCCCGAAAGAGAAATTCATGGATAAAAAGATTGCATCCGTAAGGGAAGGACTCACCTGGCTTGACAGGGAACTCGGGGAACAGCGTGATATGGAAGAGATAAAAAATGTTATGAAAAAGAAATTTGAGGAACGCTTTTCTATACGTTTAAAATCCGGGTCCCTCAGCGGCAAGGAAACAAAGCTTACAGAAATTCTTTTGCCGAAGTATTACTCAGATGAATGGGTCTATCGCTGATGTATGATATGATCATTGCCGGAGCCGGGCCTGCCGGGTCTGTTACTGCAAGAACAGTAGCGCTGGCAGGTTATGATGTCCTGATACTTGAAAAAAACGAAACGTGCAGGTCACCCTGCGCCGGATATATCAGTAAAACCATAAATTTTGACGTGCCGGATGAATCTGTTCTCCAGTCAGATATAAAACAAATGCGTACATATTTTCCTGATAATTCGTATCATGATTTTTCATTGAATGGATATGTCGTGGATAGACCTTCTTTTGATATGAGTTTACTCTCAAAAGCAAAAGAATCAGGAGCGCAGGTCATGTGGAATTCACCGCTGATCGATATAAGTCCCGGTATAGTGAAATTCCGTAACGGTAATGCGCATGGAAAAATAATCGTAGGCGCAGATGGTGTTTTTTCAAAAACTGCGTCAATACTGGGGTTGCAGCCGCAAAGATTTGCGGCCTGCGCCCAGTATCACATTAAGGATATCGAGCCCATTGCGCAAACATGTGAGATATTTTTTGATTTTGATTATGCCCCGGGCGGATATATCTGGGTTTATCCGACAGGGGAAAATTCAGCTAAAGTCGGGCTGGGAATGATAAAGGACAAAAACAGAAAATCCCCGCGGGAGAACCTTGATGCATTTATAGCCGGATCAAATATCGCGAACCGGCTTTCAGGTAAAATTACAGGATATATTGCAGGTGCTTTGCCAATCGGAGGACTTCGGGAAAAACTTGTATTCGGCAATGTTCTTCTTGCAGGGGACAGCGCAGGAATGGCTGACCCGATAACCGGGGCCGGGATCAACAATGCGATACTTGCGGGTGAATTAGCAGGAAAAACAACAATCAAAGCGCTGGAAAATAATGATATTGCGCAACTTTGCGAATACGAAACAAAAATACGCAAATTGCTTGGCAGGCCGCTGGGCCGCGCGCTTGAAAAAAGAATAAAAATGGATGCCTGCTGTAATAATCAGTTATTACAGGAGCATCTTCCGGAATTATGGGTTACTTTTAAGCAGTACTGGGTATGAGAACAGCGTTGATGCTGCCTTCCTGTCCAGGCCTGTTCGTGACGCGGGCGCTTCCGATTTCAGTCTTGATTATGGAGCCTTTTGTCACAATGTTTCGCCTTACATAGTGTATATTTGCCGGATTTCCGGTAACAGTTTCTATTTTTACTGTTTTTGATGTCTTCGTTGCCGGATCTGTCACTATTGCGGTTTGCGCTCTTAAGAGGCGTACTTTCAACTTGCCACCCAGTGTTTTCACCGTTTTGCGAATGGGTTCGCCCAGATGAGTATTGGCCTGCTCTCCGCCAAGCTCGTATTTTTTCTTACCTCTTTGCCGTATGAGTCTTCCGCCTGTATATTTTCTTACTGATTTTCCCTGAAACTTCATAATAATCCTCTTTGATCTTAAATAATAGAATAATTATTTTTCCGCTTTTACGCGGTAATGTAATAAAAGCTTTCTCCTCAGTCTCTACACAATCATGAATTTTACTCCCGCAATGACAAGAACCACTGCAAGCAGTTGATAAATAGTTGCATTTGCAAATCTGCGGCTTCCCATGTATGAACCTATTGTACCTCCAAGAACTGCCGCAAAACCCAGAGTATAAATCGTATCAGGCAGGAATTTCACGCTTGCCAGATGTCCCGCTATTCCGGCTATTGAGTTCACAAGAATGAACATGGCAGAAACGCCTGCTGTCTGCTTTGTTCCTGCCCAGCCCATGAACAGGATAAGAGGGGTGAGGAAAATACCGCCGCCCACACCCACCATTCCGGAGAGCAGACCTATTCCGGCGCCGGCCAGTATTGCTGCCAGGACAGGAATTTGTTTGGAGGAATTTGCGATCGCTGATTGCTTTTTGCTAAAAAAGTGATAAGCTGCGAATAACAACACAAGACCTACGATTTGTTTGTAAATATTACCGGGAATGAACATAGAGCCGCCTATGAACGCAAACGGGATCGAACCTATAGCAAAAGGCCAGAAAGTATCCCATGAAAAATAACCAGCCCTGTGAAATTGCACTGCTGCTATTGTTGCAACAAGTATATTCAGGACAAGCGCTGTGGGTTTCATTGTATCGGGCGCAAGTCCAAAAAGTGCCATTACTGCCAGGTACCCTGAAGCTCCGGCATGACCCACCGAGGAATACAACAATCCTGCTGCAAATATAAGGCCAAAAAGAATAATTATATTATCCATGATTATTCGCTAAATTTTCCTGCCATATTATCGAGAAGAAGATTTAATAATCTGGTCGTTTCCTGGACATTATTAATATTTTTCAGGATTTCATCAGGTTTCTGGATATATTTCCCTTCCGTAATATCCTCAAGGCAGTTCCTGAACATCAGATCAATGCTTTTAGCATTATATTCAAGATGGAATTGAAGCCCTATAACTCTTCCATCATCATATTCAAAGGCCTGATTCGCACAGGTCCGGCTTTTTGCGATCCATGTCGCACCATCCGGGATAGTGAACGTATCTCCATGCCAGTGGACTGGAATGAATTCCCGGGGAAAATCCTTGAAAATCGATGACTTCTTACCTTGCGGAGTTAAAAAAACCGGGAACCAGCCAATTTCTTTATATGTGTTCGGGCTGACCTTACCGCCAAGAACATCTGCAATAAGCTGGGAACCAAGACAAATCCCTAAGATTATCTTTTTCTTTGCGATCGCATCACCAATGAATTTCTTTTCAAGGATCAGCCAGGGATATTTTTCCTCCTCATAGGTGCTCATTGAGCCGCCCATGATTATTAACCAGTCAAAGTCACTGGTATCCGGGAATCCTTCGTTTTTATATATCCGGGTTCTTGTGATCGTATGACCTTTGCTTTTTGCCCATACCTCGATGTTTGCCAGACCTTCGAAAGGTTCGTGCTCAATTGAATGGATTCTCATATTAGTTTTGACCTTCCTCATTGAATTTGTATGTATGTAAGATATCATCTACCCTGATAATTCCTACTTTCTCCCCATGTTCTACCACTGTTATATGGGAAGCCTTGCAGCGCTCGAACATAGCGATGGCGTCAGCGAGCCATTTATCCGACTCAATTGTTATCTGTGGTGAGTGCATCGCTTCATCTACAGCAATATTCAAATCCACTTTCTTACCCACGCTGTGCATGATATCTTCCACAGAGATAATGCCAGCAAGCCTGCCGTTTTTACTTACAAGTACACTTGCAACCTTTTTAATCTTCATGAGCTTTGCAGCCTCCCAGAGTTTTGTCCCGGTGGGAACAACCACCGGGTTTTTCAGGAGGATATGGCTTATTTTGGACATGTTTTCAAACTTCTATTAATTATATTAAACGAGAACGACTTTTTATTATTTCTGGAATATTGCAAAAACCACAGAGTCCACAGAGAACACAGAGAAAAAACACTTCTCTGTGGACTCCGAGTCCTCTGTGGTTGATTTTCTTTGCAAGCTTCGTGTTGTGAGTTCTATGTTACCTCCGATCCTTCTCTTACCCCAAACATGACCTTCGGTTCGCACACAATATTCTTCTTCGGGCACCCGCGCGCGCAGGCGCCGCAGCCGATGCAGTTATCCGGATGCGCCACTGTCATGACTTTTGCGCCGCACAGGTCATCAGCATTGGGATGGTCGATATATTCGAACACCCCGCGTCCGCATATCTTGAAACATTTTCCGCAGCATCCGCAGTCGTTGATATTGCTTCTTACAACAAAGGCAGGAGTCCAGCTCCCGCCTGATGCAGTTATTCCGGTTATGTATTCCATGTTTTCACCTCACTGATGCACTTACTGGTGCAGCTTATCCGGGTCATACCTGTGTCCCAGGATGGCGTTAGTCATCTGGTCAAGCAGGTATATCGAACCATTATATCCCATAATGGAATACCTGTACACACCAACACGGTCATAAACAGGGAATCCAAAGCGCACGAGCGGAACACCCTCATCATCTGCAACGTCCTTGCCCTTTGAGTTGCCAAGTATCAGTTCTGCCCCCTGCGCTTTTACAACCTCGTGGAATTCGTACAGGTCTGTACCTTCAAGGATCTGCGTATCTGTCTTATATTCACCATTTACTGCCTTTATGTCAGGCGCAAAATCCTTATGTTTCGTTGCAGTCATAGCAACGGTGGGGTTCATCCCTGCTTCAGCGCAGAATCTTACGATGGCTGACACAAGATCAGGGTCGCCGAAAATCCCGACTTTTCGCCCGTACATATAGTGATGAACGTCCACCATGCTGTCTATCAGGCGCCCGCGATCTTTCTTGATCTCATCAGGGATCGATGCGCCACTTAACATGCTGATGTTTTGCACGAACTTGTCAGTGTTTGCAACCCCTATGGGCGCCGGAGCAAGCACAGCAGGGACTTTGAACTTGTTCTGAAGATACGTTGCGGCAGAACCTGCTGTCCTGCAAATCGCGATTGTACCCAGTGAATTTGCAGAATCCGCGATGTCGGTAAGACTTGTCCCTCCGTCAGGCAGTAATGGTTTGTGCCCGCCAGGCAATATGGGAGTATCAAGGGTTTCGGAGATGTCTGAAAGGAAAATGGTTTGCACATTCATTAATCGCAGCATGTTCTTTATCTCCCTGATGTCGCCCGGGTTGATTATTCCCGTGATAATGTTTATTTTATTATTTGGCTCACCCTTGACTGCCATTGTTTCTACAAGCGTCTTCAGGGCATTATCATATCCTGTAAGATGCGTTCCAACATAACTTGGCGTAGATGCAGGGAATATCTTCATAGTATCATCGGTCAGCGCCTTCTTTGATATCAGTTTCACATCGTCGCCTATGGTCTCGCTCATGCACGTAGTACAGATGCCAATGGCAGCGGGGTTCAGCCTGGACTTGATGTTCTTTATGGCTTCTGTCAGGTTCCTGGCCCCGCCATATACGGCAGCATCCTCAGCCAGAGAGGAAACTGCAACTTCTGCTGATTCCCTGAAATGGCGCGCGATATTGTAGCGGGGGTAGGTGCTGCATCCCTGGGAACCATGCACCAGCGGAACGCATCCGTTAACTCCCATGTAAGCAAGTATGGCGCCCATAGGCTGGCACATCCTGGGCGGATTGATCGTGACGCTTCGAGTTTTACGAACCGTCTTAATAGGTGCAGAACTCTCGTTCAAAGCCATTTACTTCACCTCCAGTGGCTCGTTTATGAACTTCCACACAGGGCTGTTCACTGCAACATCAATGTCCTTTGCGAAATTCACGAATCCCTCAAAACCTGCATAAGGTCCTTCTTCGTAGGAATGGCCGTTGATAAAGGGAATGCCAAGCTTGTAGGTCAGGTATTTCTCCTTCAATCCTCCGATAAAAAAATCAGGCTTGAGCTTTACCAGATATTCCTCTATTTCAAGAGCATTTGGATTATCTATGCAGATATGTCCTGGCTTTGCCCTTTCCATTATTTTTTCATAGTCGTCCTTATGACCGAACGTGGTAGCAGTGAGGATAGTTTCGATGCCCAGTTCCAGCATTGGTCCAATCCAGTGCCAGGCGCGCGGAGCTCCCTGGTATATGAAGCACTTCTTACCTTCAAGTTTCTTCCTATAGTGATCGATCCTGGATTGGTACAATGCAAGCTCTTCTGCTATTACTTTTTCTGCATTTTCTTCAAGACGGAAGAATTTTCCCACATCTCGAAGAGCTTGTGCAGTTTGAGTCATGCCAAACAGGGATACGTTGATATATGGGACTCCGTACTTGTCCTGGATCATCTTTGCGATGTAGGTGGATGACCTCTGGCACTGCACGATATTCAGCTTTGCCCTGTGCATGGGTGGAATATCACTATATGAAGCATTGCCTGTAAATACCGAGAGAACCCTCACGCCCATTCGTTCAAACAACGGCTTGATGATCCACGCATCGCCGTCGATGTTGAATTCACCGACTATGCACATGTCGTATGGTGTGGTCTCTTGCGGTTCTTCTGTTCCAACAACTTTCTCAAATAGGGTCCGGTTGGCGATGTGATGCCCCAGGGACTGGCTCACGCCCCTGAAACCTTCGCAATGGAAAGGTATCACGGGTATCCCGATCTTTTCTTGGGCCTGCTTGCATATGGCTTCGGTATCATCACCGATCAGCCCGACCACGCATGTGGAATACACGAATACCGCTTTTCCTTCCGGAAAGAGTTCATGCGACTCTATAATAGAATTTAGCAGCTTTTTTGCACCGCCGTATATCACACTTTCTTCTGTCAGGTCAGTACTGAAGCAGTACTTTCTGTGCAGCTTCGTGTCTGAGAGGTTCCTGCGCGTGCCCCATGTATAGTAGGCGCATCCAATCGGTCCGTGCACCAGTTGTATTGCGTCCTTTACAGGCCCGCCAACTACGCCCCTGCATCCTGCGAACGTGCAGCCGCGCTCGGTCATGTCGCCCGGGACTGTCTGGATATTGCACATGGGCAATACGATATTCTCCGGATCATGACAAATAATGTGTGGCTTACGCTGCGGTATGGGTATGTCGCATTCAGGTAATATTGTTGTCATTTTTTTACTCCTTTTCCTCTGTGCGCTCTGTGGTTCTTAATTATTTGATCGCCTGTTCTCCGTTCTCTCCTGTTCTTACTCTCATTGCACCTTCCACAGGACACACGAAGATCTTGCCATCTCCAATATGCCCTGTCTGATTCGTTCTAATTATGGTCTCAACCACTTTTTGTACATCCTCATCCTCGACCACTGTTGAAATCATCCTTTTTGGGATAAAGCGCATGCTGACACCAGTATTTTTCTCCTCCAGTTCCATTAATGCGGGATCAAGCTCATAATTCCAGCCAGGCAGTCCTTTCTGTTTGCCTCGTCCTTCCACGCTCACCATTGTGATCGCTGGAATACCTATTCCAAGAAGACCTGCCTTGGTCTCCTGCAAATTGTGCCTTCGGATTATAGCGATAACTTCCTTCATATTTTCACCTATAATCCCGATGCGCCTGTCCTCACAGTATACGCTTCCGAAACATCGGTCACGAATATCTTACCGTCGCCGATATTCCCGGTTCGTGCGCTATTCTGGATGACGTTGACAGCTTTTGTTACTTCTTCATCCTTCACAACAAGCATCAGCATCACTTTGGGCAGCTCGTCGTAACATACCGTCCCTACCCTGATCCCTTTTTGCTTGCCGCGCCCGAACACGTTCATCTTGGTGAGGGACACAAACCCTTCTTTTTCCAGGTGCTCAACAACTTTTTCTTCCTTGTTTGGCCTTATTATTGCACGTATCATCTTCATATTCTCACCTCTCCACTATTCCGAATTCAACCATCATGTCCTCAAGTTCCTGCATAGCCATGGGCTTCGGGATCACAAAATTCGTGTTCTCAATAATATTTCTGGCAAGCGATCTGTAAACATCAGCCTGCTTGCAGGCGGGATCAAAGTCGATCACGGTTTCTCGGTTGATCTCAGCGCGCTGCACCATATTGTCACGGGGCACGAACTGGATCAAATGTGAACCAATCTTTTTTGCGAATTCAGTCAGAAGTTCAAGTTCATTGTCCACGTTGCGGTAATTGCAAATTATACCCCCCAGGCGCGCATCGCCATTCTCTGCGAATCTCACAATACCCTTGCAGATGTTGTTGGCTGCATAGAGCGCCATGAGTTCCCCGCTTGCCACGATGTATATTTCTTTGGCATAGCCCTCGCGTATGGGCATGGCAAACCCACCGCAAACAACGTCCCCCAACACATCGTAGAATACGAAATCGAAATCTTCATTATATGCGCCCAGTTCTTCCAGCAGTTTTATTGCAGTGATAACTCCTCTTCCGGCACAGCCCACGCCTGGTTCTGGACCGCCTGCCTCGACGCACTTTATCCCGCCAAAGCCAGTATGCTGGACAACATCAAGAGTTACGCCGCCCGGTCCGTTGTCGCGCATGGTGTCAAGCACAGTAGCCTGGACTTTTCCCCAGAGGAGCATCCTTGTTGAGTCTGCCTTGGGGTCACAGCCTATCTGCATCACGCGCTTTCCAATTGAAGCAAGAGCTGCGGTAAGGTTCTGGGTTGTTGTGGACTTACCGATCCCGCCTTTTCCATATATTGCTATTTGTCTCATTATTCCTCCTTGCCATGGTACCGGCAAGCTACTGAATATCTCATTATATATAAAGTATTCCCATGGCAAGAACAAAGTATTAATACTAATAAATGTACAGTAAGTTACCGTATGCCTGTTAAAAGAAGGTAAACAAAAAATCAAATGAGAGGTGATATTCGGTGTACAAGATAGGAAATGTAAGATTTGCTGCATTGATAGTGGTGATCTTTTCAATAATGGTAATGCCTGCTCTTGCCGAAGAAGCAGGAGGGATCAATTCAGGAGACACAGCATGGGTACTTTTTTCTGCCGCCCTTGTCATGTTAATGACTCCTGCTGTCGGGCTTTTCTATGGAGGGATGGTCAGGAAAAAGAACGTCCTGGCGATCATCATGCAAAGCTTCATAATACTGGCAATAATAAGCATCCAGTGGGTGCTTTTCGGATACAGCCTGGCATTCGGTCATGATACCGGAAGAGGGTTGATAGGGGGACTTGAATGGCTTGGCCTTAATGGTGTGGGAGCAGCCCCAAACCCTGATTACGCTGCCACGATACCTGCATCGGTATTCATGATATTCCAGGCAATGTTCGCAATTATCACGCCCGCATTAATAACCGGATCGTTTGCAGACAGGATGAAATTCAGCACAATGATGGTTTTCAGTGTACTCTGGGCAACTCTTGTTTATGACCCGGTGGCGCACTGGGTATGGGGCATAGGCGGATGGATACGCACACTTGGCGCTCTTGACTTTGCAGGCGGTACAGTCGTCCACATCACTGCGGGGATTTCAGCGTTTGCAGCAGCGATAATCATAGGAAAGCGCCTCGGATACGGAAGCGAGGACATGGCGCCGCACAACGTCCCGATGACCATAATCGGCGGAGTGCTCCTGTGGTTTGGCTGGTTCGGCTTTAACGCAGGAAGCGCACTTGCTGCCAACGGGCTTGCAGCTAGCGCTTTTATCGTCACTAACACGGCTGCGGCAGCAGCGGCTCTTACCTGGACATTCGTAAGCTGGACACATGGAGGAAAACCGAATGCAGTTGGGATCGTTACCGGAGGTGTCGCAGGTCTTGTGGCAATAACCCCGGGATCTGGCTTCGTGGGTGTAGTCCCTGCAATAATTATCGGCATCGGAGCAGGAATATTCTGCTACTTTGCGATGCATCTGAGATCCAAAAAGACCAGTATCGATGATTCTCTGGATGTCATGGCATGTCATGGGATCGGAGGTATCTGGGGTGCTCTTACAACAGGGATATTTGCTTCCGTTGCGATCAACACTGCGGGTGCAGACGGGCTTATTTACGGGAATCCGGGACTTGTCGTGAAGCAGATTATAGCGATCGTGGCTGTATTGGCTTATTCACTTGTTATGACGGCCATTATACTCAAGGTCCTTGATGCGACAATGGGCATACGGGTAAAGGATGAACATGAAATTGAAGGACTTGACGTTTCCCAGCATGGCGAGAAGGCATACTTGTAAGGAGTTGATTTAAGATGCATAAAAATAAAATTCCAAACACGGTTGGAGAGAATATGTCGATAGACGAGCTCTACAGGTACAGGACGCAATGTGGTGAATTGCAATGCCACAGGATAAATGTGCCTGAAGGCATGGCAGGAGAAATCATAATAAACATTTCCAGGAATGAAAAGGCGCTTTCCATAGAAGAAGTATTTGTGGACAGGAAATTCAGGAACACAGGTCTTGGTAGCAGCCTTCTATCGTTTGCCGAGAAGACCGCCATGACTTCAGGATTCC
Source organism: uncultured archaeon (assembly GCA_902384525.1). Taxonomy (GTDB): domain Archaea; phylum Halobacteriota; class Methanosarcinia; order Methanosarcinales; family Methanoperedenaceae; genus Methanoperedens. The sequence continues at coordinate 28,160 of CABMCA010000102.1, read as the reverse complement.
AAAAAGTTGAACTGAGAGTTTTTTCAACAGACCCGCTTGTTCCGGATCACAAACTCCAGGAATGGTATATGAAACGAGGCTACGAGGTTGATGGAGAAAAGATGTCTAAGAGAATAAATCCCCGGAATTTCGAGGTGATGATATGAAGAAAATAGAAGCCATAATAAGACCTGAGAAGCTCGGTGAAATAAAGACAGCTCTTGCCGTGGCAGGATTCATTGGTCTTACGACCTATGAAGTGAAAGGCAGGGGAAGGCAGAAAGGCATAGTGCTTTCATACAGGACAAGTGAGTACAGGGTTGATCTTCTCCCCAAAACAAAACTTGAGCTTGTCGTGGATGATAAGGATGTCGAGAAAGCAATTGAAATAATATGCGACATCGGGAAAACCGGGAATATGGGTGATGGTAAGATATTTATTATGCCTGTTGAAGAAGTTGTTCGTGTCAGGACGTGCGAAAGAGGAAAGGGCGCGGTTTGAAAAAGCTGGGAGCCGGATGGAATTGATTAATCGGCATTGACATACTTAAATTATTATTTTTTTTTTTAAGTTTTTCTAAAGCACAGGAAAGGACAGATTGGTGCATTTCAACGTTTGTGGGCGGACGGTAATTGTAATGTTCCTGGATAACTTTATCGTATCTCCAGTCAGCTTTGAGATATGATATGTTATGGAGACTGGCGGCTAACTTTATGGATTGGATTGATATGGTTAAATACTGAATAAGGGATGATACAAATATGGCTGAAAAGGAAATAATCAGGAATGAAAAGTTACAGCAATCAGAATATTTATCTGATTTAATCAATAAAATAGTTGTTTGCGAAACATTTAGCGGAAAAACAATAACTGGTGTATTGATTGAATATAGCAAGTACGAACTTATTCTGATAGAAACGAAGGATATAAAATCGAAAAAGCCGAAGAAAATAGTGGTCTTTAAGCATGGTGTTGTCAGTATTCGAGAGATGGAATGAACTGCTTCATACATATCGTTTAGATTGACACGCAGGAAACACTGCGGTTCTGTTAAGTCTGCGGGTGTTAGAAGAAATCAAGACTGCTGCGAGTCGGCGTAAAGTTTGCAAATAAAAGAATCGACAGCAATAGCGGTTATGCACCGCAACAAATTAAGTATAAACTATTTCTCCTCCATCATATCCAAGAATCGTGACTATAGGTACTAAACTCAATACCAGCGTTAAGTAAACGTAGTTTAAGCCTGTTGGTACAAGTACATCTGGATTCAGAGTTCGCCATACAAAACATGTAGTGATAACAGCAATCAACGCAACAGTAAATATTATTTTTCTTGCGAAAATTTTAGTCATCTTCCCTTCGTAAGTGACTTTCCAGGAAAAAAAGCCAGAGAGTCCAGCAAAAGGAGTTGATAAAAATCCCAGAAAAAGCATGTAATATGATCCTATTTCAAAAGGAATTTTGCCTGTGAAAACGTATAGAAGCGATAATAGTGAAACACCGATAGAATAAGCTATGGGAAAATGAACCAGTATTGGATGAGGATGCAACGTCTCTAATTTCAGCAACAGTTTCTGTCCTAAAGACTTTTCCTTGCCCAATTCTCCGATGATGCGGAATTTTAATAATATTTCTTCACTATGAGGCGCACTTAACATGCTCTCTGTTAAATCAACACCTGCGGAGTGTTTACCTGCATGAATTCCATTTTTCCAGAGAGGACTGCTTGAAACGTCATAGACTTTTCCTTTGAGGACTGCATACGCTGGCTTTCCTTCTTTTCCATCATATTCTTTCAATTCCTCTATTGTGAAGCGCCTCTCTCCTCCCATCCTGCGCGCAATGGCGTAGCGAATGGTACGTACCAGCAGGCCTCTATCTACATGTTTCTTGATCAGATAATCTTGTGCGCCTGTTCTAACAGCTCTGATTGCAAGCGTTTCATCATCAAGACCGGTTAATATTATGATTGGTATTTCAGGTGCCTGAGCAAGCGTTTTTGTAAAAGTACTAAAGCCCTTGCTGTCAGGTAGATTGAGATCCAGTAGAACTACGTCAACCCCTTTCTTAGCAAGGCGTTCCAGTCCAATCGAAAGCTTTTCTTTCCACTCCACATCGAACGAAAATTCTTTTGCCTCAGCCAGCATTTCCTCTATAAATACAGCATCTGGCGGGTTATCTTCAATCAGCAGGACTTTGATACGTTCCATTTTATTCACCTGGAGGAAGTTGCACAACACTGAACCAAAAATTTATGGTCGACTTAACTACCTCTATAAACCGATCGAGTGTCTTTGGCTTAATGATATAACAGTTAGCATGAGAATTATAACTCTTGAGAATATCCTGTTCTGCACTTGAAACCGTAAAGATTACAACCGGGATGCGTTTCAGGTCAGAATCATTCTTAACTTCTTCCAATACCTTTTGGCCTTTTATCTTCGGCAAGTTCAGGTCTAATACAATAAGATCGGGTCGAGGCGCATGGGCATGCTCACCTTCCCGGCGCAGAAAAGCCATTGCTTCCGCCCCATCCATCACCGCGTTCATATTAGTAAGCACCTGACTTTCCTCAAGTGCTTCCATCATCAGGCTCACATAGCTCTGGTTGTCCTCAACTAATAAAATCTCAAAGGCTTTCATACTTATTCAACTCTTTTCGCTGGTATTGTGAAATAGAATGTTGTTCCCTTACCTTGCTCAGATTCAACCCAGATCCGGCCACCATGATGTTCCACAATCTTCTTACAAATCGCAAGACCAACGCCTGTGCCTGGATATTCGGAACTTGCATGTTCGCGCTCGAACATTTTGAAGATATATTCCATGAATTCCGGAGCTATACCTATCCCATTATCTTGCACTGAGAAAAGCCATTCATTTCCTCTCTGGACAGCCGATACTGTAATACGGGGTTTTTCTTTTCTGAATTTAATTGCATTACTGAAAAGGTTTTGAAATAACTGAACCATCTGTGAAGCGTCAGCCATTACGGTGGGCAGAGGATCGTGCGTCACAAGGGCGCCACTTTCCTCAATAGCCATCTTCACATTAGTCAATGCCTGATCAAATGCTGTTTCGCAATTGGTTGGTTCGAATGGTTTAGTGCGTGCAATTACTTGTGAGTACGCAAGCAAGTCATCGATCATTTGCTGCATCCTTGAAGTTCCATCTACTATGAAGCTGAAATACTGGTCAGCTTTCGCATCCAATTCGCCTTTATAGCGCTTTGCCAGAAGCTGGCTGAAATTTGACACAGTACGCAGCGGTTCCTGAAGGTAATGAGAGGCTATGTAGACGAACTGTTCAAGCTCTGCATTCGAGCGGGCTAATTCCTCAGTTCTCTTCTTCAGTTCTTCCTCAGCTCGCTTACGCTCCGTGATGTTGTCAAAAACAGTTACAAAGTATTCCTTTTCAATACTATAAACTGAAATGGAGAACCATGCCCTCAGAGGCTTGAAATCGATTTCGAATTTCTCCGGCTTGCCCGTCAACGCTGCCCGGCCATAAATCTCAAACAAGTCTGGATATGACTCTTTGATCCCCGGAATCACCTGGGTGACTTTTTTGCCTATCACATTTTCCAGGCCAGTCAACTTTTCAAATGCACTGTTGACTTCAAGATAAACAAAATCTACCGGACGGCCTTGATCATCAAAATGCATCTTGCAGTACGCAAACGCATCCAACATATTTCCAAATAGCGAACGGTAGAGCTGCTCGCTTTTCAGCAGCGCCTGCTCTGTCCGCTTGCGCTCTGCTTCTGTTCGATCCATAGCACCGCCCACGACGCGTGATATCTGTGAAATAACAACGCTGGTGATCGCCAGGGCAATTAATGCCGACATCGCTGCTCTGAGAGCCTCAGTTAGCCCTAATCGTAATAACAGGGAATGGAATGTACCATCAATCAGGATAACGACGAATATCACCAGGAGAAAAGAGCGCATTAAGAGTGCGCGTATCGAGGGACCGACCAGCAGCCGCAGGGGAAAATGCTCTGGACCAGCAGCAGCTATAATCCCTGTGCCCAGGAACACGAACATAACCCCCGCAGGAAGAGCCACATATCTGTATCCACCGCCATAGAGCTGCGGTGTCCCGTACAAATACCCCATAAGAACTACCAGGCCCACCGAGACAACAACAGACGCCATGCCGGATGATAAACCTGCACGATATCGAGGTACGAATAATAGCAGAACTGTAGCAACGCAAATAAGAAGAAAGCTGACAGCGGTAATAGGAGACATGGGCCCTGCACCGTAAGTTCCGGGATCGATGGTAAGAACAGCCCGAGTGAAATACTCTTCAATGCCTGCATTAGCGCCTGTGAGAAACTGGATGAGGTTGAGTAGTGCAATGAGTGAGGTGGAGAACACCGAAACCAGCACGTATATCTTGGTGAACCGTCGCGAGGGCGCACGGGCATAAAGATACCACGCACCACCCAGCAGGATAAATGCCAGTGCAGCGCCTGGCGCTATCGGGATGTAACCCGGGACGAAGCTGGTAAGACTGCGAATACCCATCAACCAGCCTATCATCGCCAGGGTACCGAGGATCAATGTGATCGCGCTGCATACCAGTGCAGTGCGGCTGTAAATATCCCCATTAATAAAGTGATTATGCGGTTTTTCATGTAATATATCGGGGTCGCCGCGCTGGCGAAATATCTCAGGCCCTGCAGCTTTACTGGATTCCTTCATGTTCGTTCTCTTTCACCTTTCCTGACAGGTATTGTGAAGTAAAAAGTCGAACCTTTGCCTGCCTGTGACTCAACCCATATCCTGCCGCCATGACGTTCCACGATCTTCCTGCAAATTGCAAGACCAACGCCCGTGCCCGGATATTCGGAACTTGCGTGTTCGCGCTGGAACATTTTGAAGATATGTTCCATGAATTCCGGAGCGATGCCTATTCCGTTGTCTTGCACTGAGAAAAGCCATTCATTTCCTCTCTGAGAAGCCGATACTGTAATACGGGGTTTTTCTTTTCTGAATTTAATTGCGTTACTGAAAAGGTTTTGAAATAGCTGAACCATCTGTGAAGCGTCAGCCATTACGGTGGGCAGAGGATCGTGTGTCACAAGAGCGCCACTTTCCTCAATAGCCATCTTCACATTAGCCAATGCCTGATCAAATACGGTTTTAAAATCGGTCGGTTCGAATGGTTTAGCGCGTGTACTAACTCGTGAGTATGTAAGCAAGTTATCGATCATTTCCTGCATCCTTGTGGTTCCATCTACAATGAAGCCGATGAACTGGTCAGCTTTCGCATCTAATTCGCCTTTATAGCGCTTTGCCAGGAGCTGGCTGAAATTTGACACAGTGCGCAGCGGTTCCTGAAGGTCATGAGATGCAGCATAGGCAAACTGCTCCAGATCCTTATTGGAGCGCTCCAACTCCGTTAATGTTTGTTTCAATTTCTCATTTGCTTGTTTGCTTTCGGTAATATCTCTGATGACGGCACTATAAAGTCTTCTTATTCCTGTTTTCCAGGTAGATAGGGAAAGCTCCAGAGGAAATTCACTGCCGTCTTTTCTCATTCCAACCATTTCAGCCGTTTTTCCAATAATCCGTGTTTCACCTGTAGAATTAACTCGCTCCAATCCCTTTTTGTGGGCATCCCTGTATCTTTCAGGGATTATTATCGTAAGTGATTTACCAAGAGCTTCTTCTTCCGTATAGCCAAAGATGGTTTGTGCACTTTTATTCCATGAAATTATATTATCATCACTATCTGCAGAAATAATTGCATCTGTCGCTGACTGCGTAATTGAACGGAATCTTGCTTCTGACTCACGCAGGGCTCTCTCAATTCGCTTTTGTTCTGTTATATCCCATGCAATCGTTGAGGCGCCTATAATCTTGCCAGTGGCATCCTTTATTGGAGAAATGGTTAAGGAGGCGCAGATATTTTTACCATCTTTTCTCATACGTCTGGTTTCATGGTGCTCGATGCGCTGCCCCTGCCGTATTCTTTCGAGAAGTTGGGAAACCTCGTCTGGATGATCTGGCGGGGCCAGAATAGAAATTGACTGACCCTTGACTTCATCGGCTGAGTAGCCGTATATTTTCTGAGCACCCCGGTTCCAGCTCACAATGATGCCATCCAGAGTCTTGCCGATGATTGCATCGTCTGAGGAATCTACAATGGATGCCAGGAGAGAGAGTCTCTTTTCAGCCCCCCTGTGCTCTGTTATATCTTCTCCTGAACTCAGAGTACCTGCGATATCACCTGCCTCATCTCTCAGTATAGTATTATGCCAGGCAATCAATCTCTCCTCGCCTCTCCTTGTCAGAACAGGATTTTCAACAGATTCAACAGACTCGATCTTTCCAGCCATCAACTTTTCAAAAACAGCTTTTACTTCATCCCTTACTCTTTCGGGAATGAAAGTATCAAACCAGTTCTTGCCGATAATCTCCTGCTCACCGCAGCCTAATACCTCAGAGCACTTTTTATTTACAAGGGTAATTTTTTGGTCAACATCAATTGCTACAATCATAACCCCTGCAATGTCAAGATATTTTTGTGCTTTATCCCTCTCTTTTTTTATTTCTTCATCAGACCGCCTACGCTTTGTGATTTCAGCCTGCAAGGTCTCGTTAGTCTTTGCCAACTCTGCCGTCCGTTCCTGAATACGAATCTCTAACTCATCATATGCCTTGCTTAGCGCCTCATCAGATCTCTTGCGTCCTGTCTCTTCGCGCTCTATCGTGCCGCCAATGGTTCGCGATAATCGCAAAACAATGGCGACGGTAACTACTGTAGAGATTAATAGAGCCAGCGCTGTTTCAAGTGCCGCGTTCACAATTAGCCGAGAGAATAGTTTTTCAATAAGAGCATGAGTCAGAGCGAAGAAAGATATCACCATAAGAAAAGAGCGAAGTAAAAGCGAACGCAACGATGGCCCCACCAGCAATCTCAGGGGAAAGTAATCTGGACCTATGGTGGCGATAAGCCCAATGCTCAGAAACAAAAACGTTACCCCCGTATGGAGCGCCACTGGTCTTGTCTCCCCGCCAAAAAGTATAGGCGTACCATACAAATACCCCAACAGAACTACCAGATTCACTGAGGTTATAACAGAGACAAAGCCGCCTGATAACCCGCCCATGCGTCGTGCGGCAGTAAGTAATAAAAGCATTGCAGAGCAAGCGAGAACAAAGTTGAAAGCAGTAAGGGGAGACATGGGACCAGCGCCGTATATATCAGGCCCGATGACCAGAACTCTGCGAACCAAAAACTCTTCAATACCCGTATTAACGCCTGCAAGAAACTGGATGAGATTCAGAAGTGCTAAAAGAAAAACAAAAAGTGCCGAAGTCAGAACGCTAACCCTGGTCAATCTACGTGAGGGTGCGCGGAGATAGAAGAACCATGAGCCCCCCAGAAGGATAAATGCCAGTGATGTGCCGGGAGCCATAGGGATGAAACTCAAGCCCAAGCTGGCAAGATAATACATGCCTGTCACCCATCCTGTCATCGCCAGGGTACCGAGGATCAATGTGATCGCGCTGCATACCAGTGCAGCGCGGATGTAACTATCTCCTGTAAAAAAGCGATTATGCGATTCGCGAAGTGCTTCTTCCATCTGATTACGCTGAACTCTTGATGTCTCCAGTTCAGCAATTATTTTGCGCAGTTCCACCAATTCAGTTATAAGTTGTTCTCTTGTCTTATCTTCGTCAGTCATTTTTATTTCCTTCGACTGCGTTCAATTTCCTAAATTGAATTTCTCATTGTATCGTATTGCCCGCTCTCAAACAGTAAAATATACTAATTAATCGTGTTATTTAATCATTAAGCTAATTAGTATATATACATGTTGTTCTTCTTTCTCTTTCCAAGGAGGGGTGCATAACTGTATGCATTTTCTGTCGCTTTTATGCAACCTGTCAAAATCCTCCCCACCTTCTCAAAAATGCCGTTCCTTGACATGTAGTGTTACTCCATTTTGATTATAATCATAATCGTAATTTATCGGCATATATAGATATATATTATAGAATAACATTGTTTATTACGGTGCTGAGTGAGATTGGTGGCTTTACCTCCAAACTAATAAGAAAGATCTTTAAGGAAACACAAGATAACATCGATTGGTTGCTCTGTCGGAGATGCTCCAGAATCTATTCATCAAGATTCCCGCAATTACCTTTGCCGAAGCGGCTTTAATCGGATTTATACTTGTATCGTAATAGCAGGCTCCCCATAATCGCTATTATTTTCATGCCGTAGCCTCCTTGTTAAACTGAAAACACCCGACTTGAACTGGCCTATAATACTCGCTCCATTATTCCGATTGCTCTTTTCAAATTCTCCTCCGAGGTCGCATACGAAATCCTGATATGACCCTTCCCGTTCTCCCCGAAAGCCGAACCCGGAACAACAATGACACCATTTTTCAGCAATTTCTGGGGCGCATCTTCATCTTCAACTTCAGGGAATGCATAGAACGCACCTTCCGGCTTAACGCATTTAATACCCATGGATCCCAATCCTTCCATAATAATATCTCTTCGCTTCATGAAGCTTTCACGCATTACAGCTACGCAATCCTGAGGCCCTTCGATGGCAGCCTGCGCCGCTTTCTGGGCTATCGAATTCGCGCATGCCTGGATGTACTGGTGGACTTTTAACATCTGCTCCACATATTCCTTTCTGGCGGCTGCATAACCAATGCGCCAGCCGGTCATGGCATATGTCTTTGAGACTGCATTTATTGTTATCACATTATCAGTGAATTGCGCGGGGCTGATGTGCTCGCCTTCATAAATGAAATGCTCATACACTTCATCCGAGATTATCATAATATTATTATCCTGCGCAATCTCTGCGAGGCCCTTGATCTCTTTTCTGGTCTGCACGGTGCCTGTTGGATTTGAAGGTGAATTAATAATAAGCACGCGAGTCTTTGGTGTAATTAATTCATTTACCGCTTCCGGTGTCATGGTCAATTTTTCACCAAGAGGAACACCTACGACTTTTCCTCCTGCCATCTTTGTCAGGGCAAAATATGACAAAAATCCCGGATCCGGAATCAGAACTTCATCCCCTTTATCCACCAATGCCTGCAATGCAAGATGCAGCGCCTCAGAAGCCCCTGATGTAACTATGACTTCATCCGGTGATACCGTAAAATGATTCTCCGATTCAAACTTATGGCACAGGGCTGACCGCAATTCAGGAAAGCCAAGATTCATTGTATAGCCAGTCAGGCCTTTATTAATGGCTTCGATAGCGGCATCCTTGATGTGCTGGGGTGTATCAAAATCCGGCTGGCCAAGCCCCAGGTTGACCGAATTCGGCCCTGCGCCTTCAAACATCTTGCGGATTCCCGAAATATCAATGCTTTTTACGCGCTGTGAGAACATCATTTCACTCAAAAACCGTATGTCTCTTCTTCAACTCTGCCTCACTTGCTCCTGTCCTGACCATAAGCTCTGAGATCACAGCATCAAGGAAAACAAGCGCAGATATCTCAAAAATCGTACCAAGGGGCGCTAACTGGGGATAGCCTATCATCCTTCGCTCGTGATAATCCTCATAAACAACATCTTCCTTGGGTCGTCCAGGAATAATGACAACAATATCTGAAATGCCGCCCAGGGTGGAATCCTTGTTTGATGTAATAACAGCAAGTGTTGATCCAATTTTTTTAGCTATTCCTCCCAGATTTGCGATAGAAGGGGTCTCGCCTGAACCTGAAACTGCAATAACAAGATCATCCGGCTGCACGGCCGGGGTTGTTGTTTCACCCACAAAGTAAACAATAAATCCAAGATGCATAAGCCTCATCGCAAAAGCTCTTGCTGCAAGCCCGGATCTTCCGGCTCCCATCAGGAATATTCGTTTAGAATCCATTATTCCATTTACAAGTGATGTCACAGAGCCCGTATCAAGTTTTGATGCAACCTTTTTTATATGATCGGCAATAAGGTTCATCGATACAATAGTTGCCTCACATTCTTTCTTTTCTGACTTCATTTTAACACTGATTCCTCTTTGTCTTTATATTCGATTCTTTTTACCTTCCATCCATCAAGGTTTTTCAACTTATTATAGATAAAGATGATCTTCTCAGGACTTCCATCCCAGTGAAGTGTTTTCCTTATGTCCTTTTCACAGAGCTGGTCAACGACCGACCTGACGAAATGGGCTAAAGCTATCTTTTTGGAAAAAGGTATATTAAAAATGACCTTATAACCTCCATTCGTTTTTGCGTATGATGTCAAAACATATCCCATATTCTCATATTTACCAATATTCTTGAAATCACATATTATTTCCTGTTCAAGAGCAACGGATGAATCAATATTGGATATTCCAAATATAACATCACGTATTAAGGACTCACCCGCTTGTCTGCCAAACCATAACATGATCTTGCCTATTGTAAGGGAAATAGTAATGTCATCGCGTCCGAGTTCAACGATATTTACTTCCTGCCCATCTTTAAAAAATATTGACTTATCCATTGCCTCCTTTTTTGAACTCATTTATATATCCTAACAAAATTTTAAAAATGTTATAAATATTATAGGTATAAACAATTATGAATATTTACCAATCAGATCATTTAATTTGCGTTTTGTTTCAACAGGTATCTTGTCCGGGGAAGTGACAATTGCTCCTGCTAATGCATTTGAGCATACGCAATTTCTCTCAAGAGAGATTCTTGGAATAGCTTCTTTAATAATTTTCCTGACTGCTTCCTCATTCTTTATTGCATTGGAAATTACCGTTTCAATACTGACATCAGTTTCATGCCACACATCATAATCAGTAACAGTTGCGATCATGCTGTAACAGATCTCTGCTTCCCGTGCAAGTTTTGCTTCAGGAAGTGCAGTCATCCCGATAATGTCAAATCCCAGGCTTTGATAAACTTTTGATTCAGCGCGTGTTGAAAATTGTGGCCCTTCCATGCAGACATACGTTCCTTTTTCATGTATTGAATATCCAAGATCCCGTGTGATGTCGGCGATCATAGAAGACATCTCGGGACAAAAAGGATCAGCAAAACCGATATGCGCAACTACCCCATCTTCAAAGAAAGTACTATCTCTCAAACGTGTCCTGTCAAATATCTGGTCAGGTATCACGATATCAAGCGGCTTATGTTCAAGCTTCAGGCTTCCCACTGCTGATGCTGAGATTATCATCTGTACGCCAAGTTTCTTAAGTGCGAGGATATTTGCCCTGGAATTCAATTTACTGGGTGAGATCCTGTGCCCTTTTCCATGTCTCGGGAGAAATGCCACATTAATTTCACCAAATGACCCGATTGTAATAGCATCAGATGGTTTCCCGAAAGGAGTATCGATTTCAACTTCCCGCACATTATCCAGCATTGCCGTATCGTAAACGCCGGTTCCTCCGATTACTGCAATATCTGCCAGCATTTATTTCACGCTCCTTCATAGGTCCATGATTTTTTTCCAGGAACGTTTTTCGTTTTTATTACCCCTCTTCTTACCATTTCATCAAGTATCTCTTCCATCCTGCCGGGCTGCGCTATCTCAAAGCTTATGGGATCGATATTGTGATATTTCAAAAGTCCTACCCTTATTTGTTCAACATTCCATTCGTTTTGTTTTTCCTTGGCCATGAGGCGAGAGATGATATCTATCATGTCTTCGATAAAATTCCAGGGATATACGATCCAGCCCCATTCCTGGACGACTTCGCCGCAATAATCGGGTTTTATCTCCGATGTGTACAGGTACTGGAGTACTGCGGTCCTGACCTCTTTTGGATTATGTTTGCTCACATATTCTTTTGAGTGTGCGATACTTTTGCCCGTGTCGGTAATATCGTCTACGATCAGGACTCTTTTCCCGGCAACTGCATTATCTGCAAGCGGATACTTAATACGAGGATCGGCTCCGGCGTTTGCAGTACCTACATAATGCTCGATCTTAAGGCTTGTAAGGTCATTGAGCCCCAGGAAATCACAAAGCACTCTTCCGGCAAACCATCCCCCCCGGGCCAGTGCAATTATCGTATCGGGTTTATATCCTGATCTTTTCACATCATTTGCTACATGCCTGCACAGGTCGTAAATATAGTCCCAGTTCGTGATTACACATTTGAATTTGTCAGGAAGTACCATTGGGTCACCACCTTAACGGAAATGTATTACAGGGCTATATATTTTTTGGAAGACTCCTATTGTTCTTTGCAAAGCTTTAACTTACTTAAAGTTTAAATTAATGATCCCATGAATGATATTTTTGATAATGCATACAAAGCTCTTGAGTTTGCACAAAAAGAAGGAGCGGATGAAGTTGAGGTCTATTGCTTAAAAGGCAGGTCTATTTCGATAGATATTCACAGGGACGTAATTGATCTTGCAAAAGAAAGTCTTATTTCAGGCATCGGGATAAGGGCGATCGTGAAAGGGGCTGTGGGTTTTTCAAGTACTAACGATGTTTTGCGAATTAAAGAAGCTTCCGAACTTTCTGTAAAATCAGCACGTGTAAGAGGCAGTGATCCTGAATGGTCAGGACTTCCCGGAAAAAAGAAACTTCCAAAAGTTAAGGGCATTTTTGATAAGAAAATTGCAGATATCCAGATCGAGTCCTGCATTGATTTCACTACTGAACTGATAAATGGCGCAAAGTCTATCCGGAATATTGTGCCTACTTCAGGACATTTTGCATGCGGGAATTCAACCAAGCTCATTTTGAACTCAAACGGCGTTGAGACACAGGAAGAGGATACGATCGTACAGGCTTCGATAGATTCAATTACCAGGGATTTACCTCTTTCTACAGCTTCCGAATTCGATATGTCGAGAAAACTGGATATGGATTTCTACAAAATCGGGGAAATGGCCTCATCCCTTGCCTTGCGATCACAAAACGGCATAAGCACGCAAACGCGGGATTGCACCGTACTTCTGGAACCCATGGCTATTGCAGATCTTCTCGAAAATACGATCGTGACTTCGGTAAATGCGGATAATATCCAGAAAGGTAGATCATCCCTGATAGGGAAAATGGATACTCCGATAGCTTCGGATCAACTATCCATTATCGATGACGGGATTTTTTCCGGTGGTCTTGGCACATCATCATGCGATGAAGAAGGAACACCGTCCCAGATAACTCCTATTATTAAGAGCGGTATCTTATCGTCGTTCATTTATGACTGCTATGCTGCAGGGAAAGAGAAGCGGGAAAGCACAGGCAATGCCGTCAGGGGATCTTACACGTCCACGCCTTCAATTGGTATTCGTAACTTAATAATTGAACATCCGTCATCAGATATCATTGCAGAGACAAAAGATGGCGTTATTGTCAATACCGTTATCGGCGCCCATACTGCAAATCCCATTTCCGGGGATTTTTCGGTTGAGGCCAGGAATTCCTTTGAAATAAAGAATGGCCAGATCGCATCACCCATCAAATCATTGATGATCTCCGGGAATATCTTTGATCTTTTGAAGAATATCGACGGGATCGGGAAAGATATAAGGAAAGTAGGAAATGTCATAACTCCCACGGTCAGGGTTGGGAAAATGAGAGTCGTAGGGAATTAGCCTTTTATAAATTCTTCAAGCTTCTCCCGTGCATCAACATCCCGCATCTGTTCCGGGGGATGCTTCATAAAATATGCAGATGCTGGCAGTATTGGTCCGCCGATCTTCCTGTCAAGTGCGATTTTTGCCACACGGATGGCATCCACGACCACACCTGCGCTGTTCGGGCTGTCCTCCACAGAGAGTTTAAGGTCAATGTAAGCGGGAACATCCCCGAAGAGTTTGAAATCAATTTTGAGGTGGCATATCTTATTATCGTTCAGACAATCTATGCAGCCGTTGGGGCCTGCGTAAACATAAGCATCATAAGGGATCTGGGAAGCCACGGATTCTGTTTTTGAGATCTTCTTGGATTTAAGCCTTGCCTGGTCGGTCATATTCCGGAAATCCGTGTTCCCGCCGATATTTAACTGGTAGGTGCTGTTGATCCTTGCACCCCTTTCCACTATCATCCGGGTAAGTGCCCGGTGAACTATCGTTGCACCCACAAGGCTTTTAATATCATCCCCGATGATCGGAAGCTTTGCTTTTTTGAATTTGTCAGCCCATTGTTTATTCGAAGCTATAAAGACCGGGATGCAGTTAATGAAACCGCAGCCTGCTTCAAGTGCCTGGGATGCATACCATTTAACTGCTTCTTCCGAACCTACAGGTAAATAATTTATCAATATGTCTGCTTTTGATTGTTTCAACACAGATGCCACATCTACCGGTTTTTGTTTTTCGTCCACCCTGAAATAATCCTTCATGTGAGGAGCAACACCGTCAAGCACCTGTCCTTTCATGACCTCAACATTAAATCCAGGCACATCAGAAAACTTTTTCGTGCAATTCGGCTCGGAAAATATGGCTTCGGACAGGTCAGTTCCAACTTTACGCATATCGATGTCAAAAGCTGCTACAGGTTTTATATCTGATATCAGGTAACCACCCAGCGAATTATGCATCAATCCGGGAACAAGTTCATCGGAATTTTTTATGTTTTTATAATATTCAAGTCCCTGAATCAAGGATGAAGCGCAATTACCTACACCAGCTATCGCGATACGTATGCCTGCCATTAAATTTCCTCTTATACCCGCTTATTGATATCCTTATACAACTTAAAATTTGTTATTTAAGGACTTTTCTTACGAATATTATCCTCTGGAAAACAGTTATGAAAGATATAACTGCTACTAAGAGAATAGCCCAGTTTACCATTTTGAAGAAAGCCCCCAGGATAATTATAATTAATCTTACAGGACGGTCTCCAAACCCAACGGATGCGCTCGCTCCGGCTGCTTCGGCGCGGGCACGGGTATAACTGACCATCAGAGAGCCGAAAATCGCAATAGTCCCTATCAACCAGCCCTGAATGAAATCCAACCGGGTCAAGCCACCGTACATCGCTCCGATTATAATTGCAGCGTCTGCAAACCTGTCGCATACAGAGTCCAGGAAACCCCCGAACTCTGTCATCCTGTTATTTTCACGCGCAACAAGACCATCGAGGGAATCAAAAAAACCGCCTGCAAGCAGGAAAGTCCCGGCCCAGAAAAGTTCCTGCCTTGCGAAAAAATATGCTGATACCAGACTTAGCAGAAGTCCGAAAAGGGTCAATGTGTTCGGATTTATTTCAGTGATCTTTTTTGCCAGGGGTCTTAAAATATCCCTGACCGATTCCTTGATTTCTTCGAACATTGCTTTTTTATTGTTGCGGGATATGATTAAGATTGCTTTCAATGATGTAGGAGTTTGACAAATCCAGCTTGTTCAAAATGATGATCTGTTGTCATTACTTCTGAAATTTGCCATTCTTTCATAAGAACCATGGAAATGCAATCGATTAAACTCCATTCTTTATCTTTGTGCATTTCATAAAGCTGCCATGCAGTGTTCCATAGACGCTTATCCGTAAAAACAATTTCAACATGCAAAGATGAGTTTATTCTATGATAAAATTTGAAACAGCTACACGAAACGGTTTAGAACTCAATGAATTTGCTGTTTCATTCAGAACTGAAGTGGTTGTTACAAGATCATAGCCTGCCGTAAGTAAATCTCTATATTTAGCGTCCACTTGGTTATGTATCAATTCACTTTTATTTAAGAGCGCAATCCAGCAAACAGTATCTACGAAACATGACTTATTTGACATTCTTTGGCCCTCGCTTTGAAATGCCATATAAATAATGGTCATGTTCAACTGCAAGGTCACTAACTCCAGTATCTACCGCCAAGGATGCTAAATCGAAAGATGGATCAGTTTCGATAGGCGGTATCTCCCGAATTATCAATTCTACTTCCTGGCCAGGTTTTAAATCTAATGGGTGTTTAAGTCGAAATGTTTTTCCTTCGTAGATTGCATGAACAGTTTCCATTTTATTTTTCATCCTTGGTATTGATTTCAGTGATGTATTAATCTTATATACAATTGTGATATAAAATATTTCCTAACAACGACTCGATTAAAATTTATTTCAAAATTTTTGCTCATTTACTGCCGACCTTTGACTCCGTCCTTCAACTCCCGAGCCAGCGCCTCAAGTTTCGCAGCCACATCTTCACCTTTTGCGATAATATCCACAAATGCCGACCCGACGATCACACCATCAGCCCCGGCGCGGATTATCTCTGCCGCTTGCTTGCCATTCGATATACCGAATCCTACGGCTTTGGGTGTTGTGGTCTTTACCCTTTTTATAAGCTCACGTGTCGAACCAGCGACATCTGACCGGGCGCCTGTGACACCAAGCCGTGCCACAAGATAAATAAAGCCAGTACCTTCTGCCAGGATACGGTTCATTCTTTCTTCAGTCGTCGTTGGAGCGACAAGATAAATGAGGTCTATTTCATTCTCTTTGCATACCCGCCGGAGTTCATCTGATTCTTCAGGCGGAAGATCAGGAACTATTATCCCGGATATCCCGGATGCAGCGCAGTCTTTTGCGAATTTTTCGAGGCCGCGTTTGAATATGAGATTATAATAGGTCATTACGACAAGCGGAATATGTAGTTTTAGCGAAGAGATCGTCCTGAAATAAATATCAGGCGTCATGCCGCTGTCAAGCGCTCTCTGGATACCGGCCTGGATCGTGGGGCCATCAGCTATCGGATCTGAGAATGGAAGACCAAGTTCAATGATATCAGCGCCGCCCCGGACAAGCGCGGTCACATACTCTTTCGTGGCTTGCGGGGCGGGGTCGCCAGCGCAGATATATGCGATCAGGGCACCCTCTTTTTTCGCTTTAAGCTGTTTGAATTTCTCATCTATTCTCATTTTCTCATCCCCATAACGGTCTCAAGATCTTTATCGCCTCGTCCTGAAATATTGATAACAACAATATCCCCAAGCTCTCCTGATGCCGCCGCTTTCTTGACATACGCCACAGCATGAGATGATTCAAGCGCCGGGATGATCCCTTCAAACCTGCACAGGTCATGGAATGCAAGAAGCGCCTCGTTATCCATTGAATTACATGTTCTAAGGCGGCCGATATCAGCCAGGTACGCAAGTTCAGGACCAACGCCTGCATAATCAAGACCCGCTGCGATCGAGCTTGATTCAAGTATCTGCCCATACTTATTCTGGAGCACTTTTGTGCGCATGCCATGCAGGATGCCATCTTCACCAGTAGATAGAGTTGCTGAATGAAGAGCTTCTTTTTCTGTTGTTTTCATGCCGCTTCCTCCTGCTTCTACTGCGAAAAGGTCAACATCTTCTTCAATGAAGGGATGAAATATACCCATGGCATTGCTACCCCCGCCTGTGCACGCCACTATGGAATCAGGGAACCGGCCTTCCTTTTCCAGTATCTGGGTCCGCACCTCTTTTCCTATGACGCTCTGGAAATCCCGCACCACGGTCGGGAATGGATGCGGCCCGACTACTGAGCCGATCATGTAATGAGTTGTCTCTACATTTGCCACCCAGTCGCGCATTGCTTCATTAATTGCATCCTTTAGAGTCTCTGAACCGCTTTTTACAGGGATGACCTTTGTTCCCATCAATTCCATCCTGTAAACATTCATGCGCTGGCGCACAGTATCCCTGGCGCCCATGTAAACCTCTGTTTTTATATCAAACGCTGCGCCCGCCATCGCACATGCTGTGCCGTGCTGGCCTGCACCGGTCTCTGCGATAATCCTTTTTTTTCCCATGTATTTTGCAAGTAACCCCTGGCCAAGCGTATTATTCAATTTATGGGCGCCGCCATGTACGAGGTCTTCCCGTTTTAAGTAGATCTTTACACCGTACTCCCTGCTCAATCTTTTTGCATAATATAAAGGGGAGGGACGGCCTGCAAAATCCCGGAGATAATGATCCAGTTCATCATTAAAAACAGCATCATCTTTATATTTTTCATAGTATTCAGTCAACTCAACAAGTGCAGGCATCAATACTTCAGGTACGAACTGGCCGCCATATTTACCAAATTTGGGTTCAAGCTTAAGTGTCATATTCTTATTTATCCTTCTCAATTAATCTTCTTAATTATTCTTATATCAATGATCATTTTTAGTGTTCAATGCATGTACTAATTCGTAAGTCTTTTCGTAAACATTTCCCAGCATGATGGATGTTCCTACAAGTATTGCATCAGCGCCTGCATCTATCATTCTGACTGCATCATCAGGGGATGATATCCCGCTTTCACTTATAATTATCCTGTTGCTGATAAGAGGCGCCAGTTTCTCGGTGGTTGTTATGTCAACTTTCATCGTAGTAAGGTTCCTGTTATTGATCCCGATTATATTTGTCCGTGTCGCAAGCGCATTTTCAAGTTCATCACTGTTATGCACTTCAACAAGAGGCTCCCTGCCTGAGGATATTGCTTCATTTACGAAATCATCAAGTTCATCGCCCAGGATTCCTGCTATCAAAAGGATCAAATCGCTTTCCACTTCATGGATCTGGTTTTTACTAATAATAAAATCTTTTCTTAATACAGGTATTTTAACATTCTCCCTGACCGATATCAGGTTCTCGATACTGCCTTTAAAGAAATCCGGCTCCGTAAGTACAGATATCGCTGCTGCACCCGCGGATTCCATTTGACCTGCAATCCCGACTGCTTCAAGGGGTGTAACATTCCTGATAAAGCGAGTTGGTGAGGAGGGTTTTACTTCGCTGATCACTGGAATGAGATCTTTTTGTTTTTTATCCTTGATGTTCTTCTTGAAATCTCTTGAGGTTACTCTCTTTTTTTTCGTATTTGAAGCAAGAGGGATCCTGTTTTTTGTTGCTGCAATTATTTCATCGATTATCTGGTGCATAAGTATCAGTCTAATTGTACATTTTAGTACATTGATGTACAATTATGTTCATTATATTTAAAGATTTTGAATTATGGTGGTTATGTATTTATGTGGAAATTCCTGTATGATGGATTGAAAAACGCATGAACTCTTTGACCATTGGAAAATTGAAACTTGATGGAAATCTTGTCCTTGCACCGATGTCTGGTGTTACAAACCTCCCATCAAGGCTCCTTTGCAGGAAGTATGGCGCATCTCTTGTGTATTCCGAGATGACATCTTCTGAAGCAGTAGTGCGGCAAAGCCTGAAAAGCATAGAAAGGGGTTTTACCTGCAAAGACGAAAGACCGATGGGAATACAATTAATGGGTTCGATTCCAAATAATCTTGCTGCGTCTGCAATATTTTTGCAGGAAAAATACAGGCCTGAACTCATTGATATAAATTTTGGCTGTCCTGCACAGGGTGTTATAAAAAACGGATGCGGATCAGAACTTTTAAAAAAACCCGGACTGATAGGGGAGATCATAACAATGCTTTCGGATTCCCTTGATATACCGCTCACAGCTAAAATAAGAATATCAGATAGCTTTGATGAAACATTAAAAATAGCGGAAATTATTGAAAAATCAGGTGCTGATGCAATCACAGTCCACGGAAGAACGCAAAAACAGGGCTATTCAGGGAAATCCAATCTTGATTTTATCAAAGGTATTAAAAGTGAGCTTACGATCCCGGTTATGGCGAACGGGGATATCTTTGATGAAATAACTTCACAAAACGTGCTTGAATATACCCGGTGCGATGGGCTTATGATAGGGCGTGCCGCGATTGGCAATCCGTTTATTTTTAAGAAGATCTCTTATTTTCTAAGAACCGGGGAAATACTGCCTTCCCGGAATACGGAAGAAATATTGGCTGATTTTTTCGATTACATAAAACTATGCCGCAATTATGGTATGCTTACATTCAATGATCTGAAGCGCAATGCCCAGTGGTTTACAAAAGGCATGGAAAACGTGAAACAGGTTCGTATGGAAATAAACAAAACCCATGATATTGATTCAATTATGACGATCATGAATGAGTTAATCTAAATAATCATGTATTTTTTAATAAATCTAGGTTAGGTTTATTAACCCCTTATGAGCATTATAATCTATATCATATAAATGATCATATTATTAATATAGAAGGAATCATCATGACAGCACACGTATATACGATAGCTTCAGGAAAAGGTGGTACAGGCAAAACCACTACCACGCTCAATCTTGGAACAGCTCTGGCTCTTTTGGGAAAGAAGACAGTAGTTCTCGATGCAGATATCGGCATGGCAAACCTGGGTCTCTTGATCGGCCTTGAAAGAAGCAAAATAACTCTGCATGAAGTAATGAGCGGCAGCGCTAATATAAAAGAGGCTATTTACGATGGTCCTGGCGGCCTTAAAGTAGTACCCAGCGGCTTATCATTGAAAGGATTCCAGAAATCAAATCCTGATATATTGAAAGATGTTATGTCCACTCTTGTTGATGGAATGGATTTTCTATTGATAGATGCTCCTGCTGGCATTAGCAGGGATGGAGTTATTCCACTTGCTGTTGCCGACCAGGTTATCCTGGTTGTGAATCCCGAACTTGCATCAATGGCAGATGCATTGAAAACCAAAGCACTGACTGAAATGCTGGGGAGAACTGTGGAAGGTGCTATTTTGAATCGTGCAACTCTTGAGAAAACGGAAATAAACCGCAATAAAGTATCCGAACTTCTGGGTGTAAAGATACTTGAAATGATACCAGAGGATCCAAATGTGAGGCTCTCAGCAGCGTTCAAGACGCCAATAGTCGTGAAGTACCCGAATTCTCATGCATCCATAGCCTACAAGAGGCTTGCTGCCCAACTTGCAGGAGAGAAATACATAGAACCAAAACTGGAAAAAGATAAAGAAGGTTTCGTTGATCGTCTTGTAAAGTCTGTTTTTGGAGGAAAATAGAATGGAAATTCTAACCATAATTTTAATTGTTATACTTTTTTTTGCATTTATTTTCATTTATTTGATGTCTGTCAGGATGAGGCAATTGGAAAATGAACTTCGTGAAGTGAAGAGCAGGATTTCCATTACGGATGAAGAGCTTACACGCTTATCAAAAGATATAGAGGACTTCAAGAAGATAAATATATAATAACACATAAATTATTAAATAAACTCATAAAGTTGAAAAAAAATCTGAAAAGGCAATGTAAAAATGGTTCAAATGGAAAATAAGTCGGAATCAGAAGAAAATGTGAAGTTAAGCTCAGAGCTATCTGTATCCAGAAAGGGAAGAAAACGAAAGGGAATTAGAAAAGATAAGGTATTATCCGATAAAAATCAAACTCCGGAAACTGTTTTAAAACCTGATAAACCGATTGAAAAGCCGGAATATGATGAGAATAAAAACAAAATAAATGTTGCCGAAAAAGAATCTTCCGGGGAAAAACATCAAGATCTGAAATCAGACAAAGAACCCAAACAAGAGCTTAAAGAAGAACCTAAAGAAGTAGCTAAAGAAGAACCCAAAGAAGAGCTTAATCAAGTAGATAAAGAACCCAAAGAAGAGCTTAAAGAAGAACCTAAAGAAGTAGCTAAAGAATCCAAAGAAGAGCTTAAAGAAGAACCTAAAGAAGTAGCTAAAGAACCCAAAGAAGAGCTTAAAGAAGAATCTATAAAAAGATCGGATGAAACAACTACTAAAAAGGAAACAAAACCTCCCGTGGGAAGTTCAAATAATCCGAAAGAATTGCCGGGTGTGGATGAACATAAGACAAAAATAAAAAAGATATCTGAACCAGATAAAGTATCAGGACAAGAAAAAAATTCTTCATCAAATGATGTAAAGGTTAGAGAAGAAAGAAAAACTGAAAAACTTTCCGAAAATAAAACAGGAAATAAAAAGCCTGAAAGAGGGAAAAAAGAGGGTAAACCGGTACGTGAAGAAAAACGGCCTTCTGAAGAAATGGGCGCCATTATGGAGCGCCTTGGTGTTGATACAACAAAAGATCTCATAAAAGAAAAGATGACCCCTGAAAAGCAGGCTGTTTATGAGATTTTGGAAGATAAATTAGTTTCAGATATTGAAACCCGGGTAAAGAAACTAGCGGAAATGCAATCCCTGGATAATGTGGAAAAACCTAAATCCCTTATGGGAAAAATTAAACTGGTACTCACAAAGGAAGAAAGTGATAAGGAATTATATGATCCTTCGGTTCACGGGCCGCTTGTAATGTATGATGGTATTAGCGGGTATAATGAACTGGAACGCTACTGGGTTAATGAGCCATATGCTTTAGTGGTAATTTTGTTTAATCCTGAAAAGAATTCAAACCTGTATTACGTAGTTGAACCGAAACTTTCTGATTTTGAGGAGCTATTCCTCAAGGAAATAAAAGACAGGTTAAAAGATGTCCTTCTTTTTGAAGATATTAAAAATGATGAAGATAAGAATAAAACCCTTACAGATAAAGTTAAAAAGCTGGTTAAAGAATATTCAATAGATGTAAGCCCTTTAACAACTGAAAAAATATTATATTATACGCGCAGGGATTTTATAAAATTCGGTAAAATCGATCCTCTCATGCATGATGACCGAATTGAAGATGTTTCAGCGAATGGATTTGGTGTTCCTATTTATTTATATCATAAGAAATACACCAATCTGGCGACAAATATAGTTTACAGGGAAGACGAATTGGATTCTTATGTTATACGGCTTGCCCAGCGATGTGGAAAGCATATTTCAGTCGCAGAACCGATGATCGACGCAACTATGCCTGACGGGTCACGCATACAGATGACACTCGGGAAAAATATAACAACTCATGGAGCTACTTTTACTATCCGAAAGTTCAGTGAAGTCCCGATAACACCAGTCGACCTGATAAACTGGAATACGTTCTCAGCCGAGGAAATGGCCTATCTGTGGCTTTGCATCGAAAACAATAAGAGTCTTATTTATGCTGGCGGCACAGCTTCAGGAAAGACTTCTTCTCTTAATGCGGTTTCATTGTTTATTCCCTGGCAGGCCAAGATCATCACGCTTGAAGATACAAGGGAATTAAAATTGCCGCATCCGAACTGGATACCCGGTGTAACAAGAGATTCCTTTACTGCTGATGGAAAAGGAACTATCGATATGTACGACCTGCTAAAAGCTGCACTCAGGCAGAGGCCGGAATTCCTTCTGGTAGGTGAAGTCAGGGGTAAGGAAGCACTGACACTTTTCCAGGCAATGAGTACAGGTCATACAACATTTTCAACTATGCACGCCGATTCGGTTTCAAGCGCAATCCATCGGCTTGAGAATCCGCCTATCAGTGTTCCCAGGACCATGATACAGGCACTTAATATAATTAGCATTCAGTCGCAAACATTCGTAAAAGGAAAAAGGGCACGGCGCAATATGAAACTTGTTGAGATCACTGATATTGACCCGACAACAAGGAACATCAGGACCAATGATATTTTTGCATGGGATGCATTGACTGATAAATTCAACCGTGTGGGAGACTCAAAAGCGCTCAACGAAATAATGGTACGAAGGGGCTGGAATATTGCAGATTTGAAAAAAGAATTAATGAACCGGCAAAAAATCCTCGAGTTCATGGTCAATAACAAAATATCTGATTTTAATGCGATAGCTACTATTATTCATGATTATCAGGTCACTCCAGACAAAGTACTCAAGAAATTATTGATATCCGGATGAGGGAAATGGAAAATATAAACAGATCCGCAGAATTGATGTTCTTAAAAATAAAGAAACTGCCATTTGTCTTGTTTGGCGACAAGATAAAAGCGAAAAAAGAACAGTTCCGTGATATGCGAATGGCATTAAGGCAGGCGCGCATTCCGATGTCATATGAAATGTATTTATCAAACGCAGTATTTTATTCGGTAGTAACGGGTCTTTTTGGAGCTATTCTGGGTTTGATAATTGCATATGTCATTGTAGCCATTGTGGGTCTCCCCGACAGGATCACGCATCTGACATTCACTCAGGAAACAGCATGGCTGCTGCAATATAAAACAATATCGATATCAATTTTTATCGTTCTATTCATGGGCGGGTTGTTTGGGATGGTCACCTATCTGCTCTTTCTTGTGTATCCGGGTTTCAGGGCCGGAGAACGAAAGGGGGATATTGACAAAAACCTGCCTTATGCTGTTACTTATTTGTATGCATTAAGCAGGGGAGGGATGAATTTAATAGAAATATTTCGTTCCCTGAGCAGATGCTCAAGCACATATGGCGAGGTATCAAAGGAAATAGATGTTATAGTCAGGGATATGGATTATTTTGGAAATGACCTGCGAACTGCTCTCCAAAACATTTGTGATTCCACACCATCGTCAAATTTCAGGGACCTGATGCATAATCTTCTGACAGTTATTGACAGCGGCGGAGATATTCCTACTTATTTCAGGGATAAATCGGAACAGTACCTGGTTAGGGCAAAGGTAGACCAGAAGGGATTCCTTGAAACCCTGGGATTGGTAGCTGAATCCTATGTAACAGCTTTTGTTGCAGGACCTTTATTTATGATTATTCTAGGTGTCATGATGTCTGTTATGGGTTCCGGTACCGATATGATGATCTATGCGATAATATACGCAGTAATACCCGTAGGTTCGATGATATTTGTGGTAATGGTAAATATTATTACACCAGGAAATACTGGTGAGGCGCCTCTTCTTCCTACCCAGAGCCATGTTGGTGAAATAATTGTTCCTGAAACTGAAGAAAAGCCGACATTTCTTGGATTTATCAAGTCAAGAAATTCCCTGAAATTTAATGAAATGATCCGCGATCCGCTGAAACCACTGAGGGAAAAACCGATATTGGCTTTGGCCGTGAGTTTTCCAATTACATTATTATATTTAATTATTAACATATATTATGGGATGAGATCACCCAACTTTATAGATTATATTGATGATAAAGTCGTTTTCGCAATTTATATTCTTATTATCCCCTTGATGTTATTCCATGAGTATAAGAAAAGAAAGGAAGATAAGATACAGGAACAAATTCCTGATTTCTTAAAAAAACTGGCAAGTACGAATGAGACGGGTATGACTCTTCGAGATTCAATAAGATTGATGACGCGTTCTGATATTGGAATGAGTAAAGAGATAAAGAAGATCAATAATGATATCGAATGGGGGCTTCCTGTTAATGAATCGCTCATCCGGTTCGCCAACCGGTTCAGGACTCATTTCATATCCCGGTCTGTCAATTTATTGACAAAAGCAAATGAATCAAGCGGAGATATTGGTGAAGTATTGAATGTGGCTGCAAGAGACGTTGCAGCCGAACAGGAGTTGAAGACTGAACGTAAAACCAATATGTTCATTTATGTTGTAATTATTTATATATCGTTCATGGTTTTCGTAGGTATCATTTATATTATTTCTACAACTTTCCTTACCGAGATGGTAAAAGCAGGAGAAAAGATGGCAGTCGGAAGCAGCAGCGGGGCTGTTCCTCTTAGCCTTAACCGTGAGAAGCTGAATATGTATAATCGTATTTTCTTCCATGGCGCTCTTATCCAGGGTCTTTCATCAGGTTTGATTGCAGGTGTCATGGGTGAAGGAAATGCCCTGTCAGGACTGAAACATTCGGTCATCATGATGACTATTGGTTATCTGCTGTTCACATTATTCGTGCTTTAACTAAAAAAATATATTTAATTATATTAATAATTTTAATAATTTACTTCAGTATTTTTACTGCCCAGCATTTCTACTATACGTTTCTTCTTCGCAATGGCCTGCATCGCAGCCGCATCCACTGCTGTCTTCATCATATCAAAATTCTTTGGTGTTTTCTCACCAACCAGCTTCTTTATTGGCGTATAGGCAGACTCCCGGAAGCGAGGTGTAAAATCCTGGATTTTACCATTTACTATCAATTCTGCACCTTCCCCATCTACCACTTTTCCGACAATATCAATAGCAACACCTTTTCGCCGTACACATTCCAGGATATCATCAGCATACTCAGGCGGCGCTATTATTAAAAGCGCATCAAGCGAAACGCCAAGGTAATCTATCTCAAGCTTTTCAAGCATCGAAAGTATCTTTTTATTCACAAGTGCACGCAATTTCTCTTCTTCAAAAACGAGTTTTACTTGCGCCGTTCTTGCTATTTCTTTTGCATCCCCGCGCACTCCGCCGTTTGTCACATCAGTCATTGCATGTATTTTTTCAACCAATCCTGCATCAAAGAGCGCTTCGCAGGCATCTATGAACTTGAGATTTATAGTTTCATCCACAAGCCCGTGCATCCCGTAATAAAGAGCAGTCGTAGAAATGGTACCCCCTCCGGCTCCTTCGGTCATGATTATGACATCTGTGGGCTTTGCCTGGATACGTGCAGTGAGGTTCTCTGCCGTACCGACCGCGCCAACGCCTCCGGTCATCCGTTCTCCGATCACCATGTCCCCTCCTATCCTTAGCGTGCTGCCTGTAATAAGTGGAATGCCTGTCAGGTCTGAAACAGTAGTGATCCCGGCGATATGGTCAAAGATTTTTGCCACGTCCCCATCATCTGCCACATGTATGTCTGAAAGCATAGCCACAGGACGCGCGCCCATCACATATACATCACGAAGCGCCGCACGGGCGACATGAAATCCTGCAAGGAAAGGGAAATCCGAAAGGCGCGAATGCATCCCGTCGATCGTAACTACAAGATACTGCCCCCCGGCCCGCACAACCCCGGAATCATCAAGATGCGATGAATCAACAACAGCTGAGGTCTTTCCGATCACTTCGGCTATCTTCTCATGGGTATAGAAATCCCCCATGCCGCGTGAGCCCACGCCAAAATCTCCCATTGTTACGCCAGAACATATTGGTTTCAGGATTTCAGATTTGGGGTCAAGGGTAGCTCTGGCCTCAATGATCACTGCACTTGCGATTTTCTCGGCATGCTGTTGTGAGATATTTTTTATTTCAAGGATCCTTTGTGCAAGCTTCTCTTTTAACGACTTATCTCCACGCACAAGAGCGCGTTTTGCATATCCCTCAATGTCCATAATTCTCCACAAAATTACGAAGCATCCGAAGTCCTGTTACACCGCTTTTTTCCGGGTGGAACTGGGTTCCGATCACATTTCCCGCTTCGCTGGCAGTAATAGCCGGAAAAGAAAGCCCATAGTCGCACATGGCAACTTCATACTTTTCATCAGTATTCACATGGAAGGAATGCACAAAATAAACAAATGAACCATTATCAATCCCTTTCAACAATGGTATGTCCTTCTTTTTAATAAGAGAATTCCACCCAATGTGCGGGACTTTTAATTCAGAAGCGGGAAAGCGAGTTACGCGCCCGGGGATTATATCAATGCCTTTATGCAAGCCACCCTCCTCACTTTCCGATGCCAGCATCTGCATTCCCAGGCAAATCCCAAGAAGCGGTTTTCCCTCATCAACTGCATCTTTTACCACGCGTTCAAGCGTTGAAAAATGCATCATAGCATCACGAAATGCCCCCACACCGGGAAGTATAAGCGCATCGGCTTTATCTATTACATGTGCTTCTTTTGATATTTCAACCTCTGCGCCAACGTATTGAAGGGCTTTTTCGATACTTCGAAGGTTACCGAGTCCATAGTCGATGATAATGGTTTTCATTGTGTTTGCAGATACGATTTATTCTAATATACCCCTCTGTTTAAAAGTATTGCGTTGTTGTTCTATGGATTTTCAGTAAGTTCCTTGAGTTGTTCTTTGTTCAGACCAATCCCTGGCTCCGCATCAAGCCGTTTATGCACTTTTCCTTTCCTGAACAAAATCACTGTCGGATAATATTCAATTGAATATTCTTCGCAAAGATCAGGCCGGTCATCAACAATAATGCTTATGCACTCTGATGGATGGCTTTTTGCGTATTCTTCAAAGATCGGCAAGAATCGCTGGGAAAATGAGCACCAGGATGCATAGAAGAGAACGATAGTTTTGTCCTTGTGTTTTATTTTGTCATTGAGGTTTTTTTTGGTATTTCTCATTTTAATGATTCATCGCCGTCATCAAAGCCTTCCTCTATGTGGGAACCGTCGCAAAAGGGCTTGTTTTCGGATTTGCCGCATCGGCACAATGTGACGCGATTGCGAACTTCATAAGTCTTGCCATCAGACGATTCTACAGGTACCTCGCCCTTTAGCCATATCGGACCGCTCACCCTGTTCTGGGGGTCCTCGATAAGGCTTATTGACTTTTCAAACTTTTTTTCTATCGCTTTCTCGGTATTCTTGTCGTACTCAACTAATCTTCCCGAAGGGCAGTTGCAGGCTTCTTCAATAGCTAATTCTCTGGCCTGCTGGCTATCAGAATGATGG
>CABMCA010000101.1 GCA_902384525.1 uncultured archaeon | reverse complement strand
GGGCAGAACGTATCAACTTCATGGTAGGCATTCTGCTGCAGGAAATATTCACGGATCATCCTTGCAACCTCAAGGGTCAATTGCTGGTCTTCAGGAAGCGCATCTGAACCCACTAACTGGACAATTTCCTGGAGTTCCGATTCCTTCTGAAGAAGTTCCATTGCATCATTCCTGAGTTTTACCCAGTCAGGAGACACATGTTCATCATACCATGGCCCCAGAGCTTTGGTATATAATGAATAACTGTTAAGCCAGTTAATTGATGGGAAATGCCTTCTCTGTGCAAGCTTGGCATCAAGTGCCCAGAATACTTTGACGATACGAAGGGTGTTCTGTGTGATTGGCTCTGAGAAGTCACCACCAGGAGGTGAAACTGCCCCGATTACAGTAATCGAACCTTCTTTTCCGGAAAGGGCTTTTACTTTTCCTGCCCGCTCGTAGAATTCTGATAATCTTGCTGCAAGATAAGCCGGATATCCTTCTTCACCTGGCATTTCTTCAAGACGTGATGATATTTCTCTCATTGCTTCTGCCCAGCGGGATGTTGAATCGGCCATCAGGGATACATCATAACCCATGTCCCTGTAATATTCAGCGATGGTAATTCCTGTATAAACCGAAGCTTCCCTTGCTGCTACCGGCATGTTGGATGTATTTGCGATAAGAACAGTTCGCTCCATTAAAGGCCGGCCTGTTTTAGGGTCTTTGATCTCAGGGAATTCGTATAGAACATCCGCCATTTCATTGCCGCGTTCGCCGCATCCGATATATACCACGATTTCTGTATCGCTCCATTTTGCAAGCTGCTGCTGCGTAACTGTTTTTCCACTTCCGAACGGACCGGGGATTGCTGCAGTTCCGCCTTTTGCAATAGGAAAGAGACCATCAAGGATCCTCTGGCCTGTGATCAGCGGTGTGCCCGGTGTCATTTTTTTGCTTACTGGTCTTGGTTTCCTTACAGGCCATTTCTGCATCATTGTGAGTTCCTTGCCGTCTTCAAGGGTACAGATCACTTGATCAACTTTGAATTTTCCTTTCTTTATTTCACTTATGGTTCCTGAAATTGTAGGCGGAACAAGTATCCTGTGCTCGATATTCAATGTTTCCCGGACTGTTCCGATTATATCTCCGCCGTTAATTTTATCGCCTTTTTTAACAGTAGGGATAAAATCCCATTCTTTCTCACGGGATAGGCCGTTCGCAGAAACACCGCGCTTAATAAAGTCGCCCATCTTTTCCTTTAATACAGGAAGAGGACGCTGGATACCATCGTATATGCTCTCAAGAAGGCCGGGTCCGAGTTCAACAGACAGGGACATGCCAGTATTTTCTACAGGTTCACCAGGTCTTACTCCTGATGTTTCTTCATAAACCTGTACTGTGGATTTATCTCCTTCAATACCTATAACCTCACCCATCAGGCCTTCATTTCCGACTTTTACCACATCATACATCTTGGTATTTAAGCCGGTGATAATAACGACAGGTCCTGATATCCTATAAATTTCACCTTTATTTTTCATCTGTGACACCTGCTATTTTAATCTAATTAGTATTATTTCCAGAGATCTACACCCACCGCTTGTTTTATCTTATCCCTGAGGTTTGTACTCTCACCTTTTCCGCCGATGGCTATCACTGTTGGCTCAACTGAGTCATCAAGTGTTTGTTGCATATGTGGGGATAACATTCTCAGGTCATCATCATGAACAACAAGAATCGCCACGGTTTTATCATTCAATACACTCTGGATCTTCGATTCTATATCACTTGACGTTGCATCGAAAATTTTCCGGATGCCTGCAAGCCGAAATCCAATAACAAAATCACTATTTCCAACAACTGCTATTTCCATCTACATCACCAGGTGGGCTTTTATTGTATCCTCAGGAAGTTTTGTTTCTTTTCCTCGTACAATGATCCGCAGATTATCAACTTCAAGTTTCTTGCTCACTATATAATCAAGAACCGGAAGGATTGAAAGCGGATAATAATATGATATCCTGGTAATATTGACAAGACCGTATTTATCAAGCTGTGTTTCAATATTGATCAGGGAAGTCAAATCATTACTTATGCCTGCTATTGCTTTCCAGTAAGAATATTCTTCAAGAGCCCGCACAAATTCAGGAAAAGGTAGCGCTGCAAGCCTCCCAAGATCTGCTTCTTTAAGTTCAATACCTCCAGGGATCAAAAGTTTGAGTATATCTTCGCGTTCCATTCCTGCACTTTTCATCCTGAAGAGGATCTTCAAGTTCTTCAAATCTATTTCTGTCCTCAGGAATTTCAAGAAAAACCGATCTTTCGAACTCTCACCTGCTTTTATAAGGTTAGCATAATATAGTTTATCCAGATTATTCTCGATATCAGCCAGAACTCCTTTGTAACCGAAAAGTGCAGGATAATAGGGGGTTTTTGATAAAGCTGCAATAACTCCCTCAACACTTGCGATCTTGACGAGCTCCAATAGATCCCTGTATCTTAACTGGCCCGCAGAAACCACGTCTTCAAGGATCTCCTCTTCGCTTGCTCCTGAGAATTTCCCACGCAGTATGGTTTTTATATTCCATACATCCCAGTAGCGAAGATATTCCGTTATTATATAATTTGCCTCGTTCTGGGATACTTCGATCAATTTACGGTAAGTCAAAGCCAGGTTCTGGTTCAATGCATGTTCAAAAAGGTCAGTACCTCTATATTTCTTTCCAAGTTCATCAACCTCTTTCTTATACTCGGATTCCCCGATGAAACGTGTGATCTCAGGTATATCCATGTTAAGGAATTTGGGATACATCTCCTTGGGGATGAGTTTACCTCTCATAGCCCGAACCCTGGCCACAATATACGCATATTTGACAGCTTGTGATTTTCCCATTACTTTTTTCACCCAAATAAGATATCGGAAACCTGTTTTAAGGATTGTTCACTGACATTTTTAAGGATCATATCGTACTTAAAGTCCAGAACTACGCTTCCGTCAGCATTTTCCATAACAATGCCACCGATGCAGTCAATTTCACCGGCAAATTCCAGCTTCGTCATTTTTGAAACTGTTGATTTGTCTTTACCTCTTGAATATATTTTACTGTTGCCTGATTGGTTTTTTTCAATTATCGATTTCAGGATTTTCTGGTTCTTCTCAGCCGGCAGTTTTGAGATCAATTCTCTGGTTTCCTCATAAACCTCATCAAGGATTTCCTTGCGGGCATTGAGTTTTGCTTTTTTGACCTCAAGATTGGCACTTGATAGTTCCTGCTGCTTTATTCTCTCAATTTCTTTTTTGGCAGCTTCTTTTTTGGCAGCTTTTATTTTATCTGCGCCGGCCCGGGCATCTGCAATAATCTTAGAAACTTCCAAAGACGTCTCCTGGTTTATTTTCGAGGCTTCTGCCCTGCCCTTGGCCTTAATTTCCTCAACTATCGCATCAAGTCCCATGTTTTTCCTTTTAGAATACGAACAATAAGATCAAAGCGACTACAAGTCCGAAAATTGCTATGGACTCGGGTATAACTGTCATTAAAAGACCTTTACCGAAGAATTTTTCATCTTCTGCCATTGCACCTACTGCTGCGGCTCCAATGGCCTGTTCACCCATACCGGCTCCAATTCCGCAAAGTCCTACTGCTATTCCTGCTCCAATTGCAATTATTCCTTTTGCATTTGCTGCTACAATTGCTGGATCTACCACTGATGGATCTACCATATTTTTTATTCCTCCGTATATTTTCGTTTATGACCAAAGGGAAGGTATTTTACACCGCCCCCTTCATAAAATTTAGTGAAAAACTCCACATATTGAAGTCTTAATGAATGGATTCCCGGGCCCAGGATCCCTAATAACAGATTTATTATATGCCCTATGAACAAAATTACTACACCTGCCAGAGCAAGTACTATTCCACCGCCCAATAAAACACCTTCCGGTCTTATGAAAAGGTTCATTGCCATGGTATTTACCGCAAGTGCTATTCCAGCAGAAGACAGACCAATTGCCAGTATCCTTGAGTAAGATAATACATTACTCAAAAGTGTGGGTAATTCAAGTACTGAAATGAAGCCCTCACCTTTTATCAGGAGGATCACTCCAATGAGCATTAATCCCGCCCCGGCAAGAAAGATCATGTCACCTGTTGGCACGGACGATTTTGACATCAATGCAGGCATTACTTTTGCTATTAATAAAACTCCTCCAATCAATATCATCATCCAGCTTCCCTTTGCATATATCGCATGTTTAAGATCGTGCTTGACAACCTCATTTCGGAATCCGATCACATATCCCAGGAGAACATGTAATATGCCGATTGCGAAGCACAATAAAAGTAATGGTTTGACAGACTCGAAACGATGTACAGGTAAATGTATTCCCGCGATCGTAGGCCCGAAAATACCAAGAATGCCTTCTTCAAAATGTCCTTTGAATTCTATATTGAATATGGGGAATCCGAAAAATTCTCCGTAGATTACCCCGAAAATTGTTGAGAACAATCCTGAAATCAATAATATCAATGCTAATGCATTGAGTCCACCTGTTTTGAATTTCTGTTTGATTACCAGGCCAATTGCTGTTACGATCAATCCATATCCTACATCCCCCAGCATGAGGGCATAAAACAATGGATATGTAATAAATAAAACTAATGATGGATCTATTTCTTTATAGTTTGGAGTTGCAAACGTATCAATTAATAGTTCAAAAGGCTTAGCAACAACAGGATTTTCAAGTTCTATCGGAATTTCTTTTTCATCGATTTCTTCTACGATCCTGGTTAAATATACCTTACCATCGGTATTTTTCTGCAATTCAGCTTCTATTTCATCAAATTTATCAGATGGAACCCAGCCATCTATGATAAATGCATTCGCACTCGTGGCAAACTTTAAGGGTGCCTCTGACTTCTGAGTTTCAATTGAAAGATGTTCATCGGTAGCAATTATGAATTCGGAATATTCTTCTTTTAAATTATCAAGTTCTGTTTTTATTAAAGAATATTTCTCTTTAAGGCCAGTTATCTCTTTTGTGAGTTCATCCACTATCACCGGTGGATTACCTTTTAACGGAGGAACCTTTAATTCAACATAGGTTCGCTCTTCCTGAAGGAGTTTTTGAACCTCACCTTCAAATTCTTTTGGAATAAAGAGTGCAAAGATTTTTCGTTTTTCATGTTCTCCCATGAATAATTCAAAATTAGTGGTAATTTTTTTAATTCGAGATTCCAGGTCAATGTCTATGTAACCTGTATACACTTTTACAGTTTCATACCCGGTATAAGATTCCAGGGATAAAGGCAGGCCAAAGAAAGGTTTAACCGAAGATAGGAGATCTTCTTTTTCTTTCAGCCTGGACTCAATATTCCTTAAGTCATCAAAGCGGGATGAAACCTCTTTCTGGAGTTTTGTGATCTTTTCATCGATATTCGAAGATAATTCTACTTTGGTTAATTTTCCGGATTCGCCTTCCTTCAGCCCCAGCTGGTTGGAAATCGCCCGGAGCGAAAGAAGGTACTCTGAGAATTTAGATGCTGTTTTTAACGGACGGCCGATCTTGAAATCTTCAGTTTCTTTTGAGAAATCAGTAATATGAAGTACATTCAACTTATGAAATATTGAAATAGTTGGCTCTATCTGGTCTTTTGTGCCTGCTATAACGACCTTTGTCATTCTAGTGGGTTTAAGCATTCGCCGCCCTCTCAAATTCAGTTGAAATAAATTTTGTAGCATTGGGAATATTCTTCTTGGCTTTTGATTTGATCTCTTCTGCTTCCTGATATCCTTTCTTTATGAGCTTTTCTTTTTCTTTCCTGCTCTCTTCTTTAGCTTTTCCAATTTCGGATATATAATATTTAGATGCTTCTTCTTCTGCAGATTTCAAAATCTCTCTGGCCTCTGATTTCGCGTCATTTATTTTCTGGTTCCTGGCTTCTTGTGCCTGAATTACCATACCTTTGGCTTCATCTTCAGCCTGTTTGATATCAGATAAAATTTCAGCTCTTGTCATTTAATTCCTCTGTGATCTAAAATAATAGCATCGTTTTGAATTTGATTCTGCATAGGAGACTACCTACTTAAATTATTCGGTTTTAATTGAACTTATGGGTTTGCGCACAACTATTTTAAATGATAAATCGTTTTAAATGTTCACGGATATGCATTCATTGTGAGATGGAT
The DNA here is from genome assembly GCA_902384525.1 of uncultured archaeon. Taxonomy (GTDB): domain Archaea; phylum Halobacteriota; class Methanosarcinia; order Methanosarcinales; family Methanoperedenaceae; genus Methanoperedens. Next base: position 55,487 of record CABMCA010000101.1, on the reverse strand, counting down.
ATGCAAATTAAAAAAGATAAGAAATACTTAAATAAGACAGAGAATAAAAGAATTAACTATTATCATGTTTTATTTTTCAACTTCATATCCGGCATTCATCCACTCCATGATCCCACCCTGCATATTGTAAACCTGGGAATATCCATTTTCTATAAGTATCCTGCTGGCCTTTGCACTGCGCTGGCCGCTTCTGCAATAAACGAGAATTTTCCTGTCTTTCGGGATTTCTTTTAACTTTTCGTTAAGTTCCTGTTTCGGGATATCCTGGACTGCCAGCAATATTGAGCCTTTGATGTGTCCTGCTGCATATTCTTCATTTGTCCTTACATCAAGAATAAATACTTCCTGGCGGTCGATCATTCCTTTTCCCTGCTGGACACCTACGTCTGTATATTGGTTTTTCACAGTTGGTTTAGTGTCGCTTACACATCCGGAAAATATTGCCAGGATCACTATACTCAGAATAATAATTTTAAATCTCTCCATGCTATAAAATTTGTTAACGGTGTTAACATTTATTTTCATAAGATATTACTCCCAAGTGGATTTACACTTATTGTTTGTATTATCAGAAAGATGAGTTTTTATTTATACATACTGGTTCGGTTTCCATTAATCTCAATCTGTTTTAATTGAATATATTTTACTAATGTCAAGATCTTATTTTCACGCATCGATAAGTGCAACTTTAATATTCAGAACCATAGAGAGAGATAAGAGCATCTAAATTGATGCGGTGAACCTACAATTGGTTCTGAATAGATTTGGCTCGGCATGATTTACACCGTTTGCAATTGCACCAATTCACTTTGACAACCTCTATATTATTCTCTAAAATATATAAATATTCTATCTTTTTGCCAATGAATCCAGCTTTTAGTAGCTTTATGCGGTATGGACTATCACATATTGTACTATTCATTCTCTCATTCACTCTCCCAAACATTGCACGTTTAAATTCCGTGCCTGACGGTTTACAATTATGATAAAAAAGATAGGTGAACCTTCATCTATCTAACCTGTATTGCCTTTAGTCAATCGCTTTTTCAGTTGTACTTAAATTCGATCTCTTGATCCCTTTTCAGATTTTGCGTCTTTTATGGATACTTCTGTCTTTTCAGCTTTCGGTATCTCGCGATTCTCTTTCGTGTCATTTATGTCGAGCTTTTGTCTTATTTTTGAAGCAGACTTGATCTCAAGGTTCTTGCTATTGTTGTAAGCTCTCTGAAGTCCTGTGCTATTGGGGTGTGAGATACTGAGATTTTCAAGAATAAGCTGATGCTTTAATATCATCTGCTGTGCATTGATAAGTCCAGTATCTTTGCCGGAAAGTTTAGATATTGTACCGTTTACATCATTGATTTTCTCTTCATACTTAGCAAGTGCTTTATTTGCCGCTTCAGTATCGTTTCTTCTTAGTGCTGCTCTTGCCTCAGCTATCCTCTTTCTTGCATGAGATACCTGTTTTCCCAGTTTTTCACTTGCATTGAAAGTGAAGACCTCACCTATATTTTCAAATGCTATTTTTAATCCGTATAATGCATTTCCGGGACCGATCAGACTTTCATCTTCGATGTTATTATCATCCGCTTCCGGGGTTACTGTAGCATTTGGAGGGACAGTTAGTGTGTCAGTTGAATTTCCCGTTACATTTATTGTCAATGTTTCAGTTGAATTTCCTGTTACATTTACTGTTAGTGTTTCATTATCAGTACCATTCTCTATGGCGCCAGCCATGCCTATAGTAAAGGCCAGCACGATCAGGATCATACCTGCCAAAGTTATATTTCTCAATCTCATAATTTCACCTCTTTTTTATGTGGCATTTTGCCTCTAAGAACATATCATAATTATTATGAATTTAAGCATTCTTACTGTCTAATAATATTTTAAAGTACATTCGTCCCTCGAAAAATGTTATATCCTTTAAAATCATTCCATTTCCTTTATATAATCTCGATAATAGATAAAACAGGATAAAAGATTATTAAAAACAATTATTTATGTAATGTGATAATTCTTATATGTTATTACGTAAGGTTTGTCACGACCATTTGTGCAAAAATCCAAGCCAAAGGTTCAATTGCCGCTGTAAATACCTGGATCTATCACTCTTCCACAAATGCCCTGTAGCTCTCATGTAACCTGTCAAAATTCTCTGCCACCTTCTCAAAAATGCCGTTCTTCGAATATATACATACACATGTTAACCCAACAAATCATTGTACAGTTCATTGCCATAATATATGCATTGATTCGTAATAAAAATTCAGACATCAATGTATAAAATTTTTTCAACTAATTTTTGTCGATTTGATAAACATCTGCACCAACACCATTTACCCGTATTTGTTTCAATAATGTTATATTATACATATTATATAGTTTTTCAAGGTCAAACATATCGAAATTCTCGATAACAAGGATAGCAGGATATGAGATCGTATCAGGTGACCTGTAGAAATCACCCAGTTCTTTATATCCCCTGTGGGACTTCTGTCCGTATCCGATATCTATTCCTTTATTGGCAGCCCCGAAAATGCCATAATGATTGAAACGGTTCAATAATAAGGGAGCTGAGGGCTCAGTTGTATTGATAAAACCAATAAGTTCGATATCAGCTTTCACATAATCCACATACTTCAAATTAATCTCCATTACTCCTGAACCATCCAGGGTCAGGGAAGGATTCTCCCCATATATTTTTTGCGTGGCAGGGTCAAGGAAAACATAAGGGCTGTAAACGCTATATGCAGATTGGGCTGCAAACAGCAGAGCCATAAAAACAATGATAATTGCGAACAATTTCCTATTCTTTCCTGATAAAACAGATATTGCCCATGCAGATGCCAGGTAGAATGCAGGATACAGGACTATTACGTATCTTGGAAGATTAAAATCCCTGATGGGTGCCACAGTTATGAAAAACAGGAGGGAAAACAGTATCAAAGGCAGAAGCATTTTAATTTTTTCACGATCAAAGCTTTCGTGTTGTCTGTGTCTGTATCTGTAAGACCAGATTAGAAGAGAACATATTATCAGAATAGTCAATATCCAGTTATAGTTTATAACGAGCAGTTGTTCGGAACGCATGATGAGATTTTCATTGAATATTGAGTCAAACTTCATTATTGGGGAATCCCTTGGGAAAAGGAACCAGCCCTTTCTTGTATAATTCCCATATGCCCAGCCGACGAATATTATGACTGGAATTAGCTGGGCCGCAAGAGCAGTTCTTAATTTATATTTATTTTTGTTGGATTTTTTCTCTGCTGTATAATTTATTATTGTGCTGAGTAATAGAGCAGCCATAAATAAAATCCCGATTTCTTTTGTCATTACAAGCATTGTACCTGAAATAGCTAAAAAAACATAGTTTTTCTTTAAATTGAAATAATAAACTCCCATCAAGAGAGCCATGCTCGGAAGATCAAAATTCAGATTTACGGATTGAGCGATGAACAGGGGGGAAAACGCAAGAAGAAATGAAGCACCATATGCGATTTCCTTGCCTCCAAGGATTTCTCCGGCTTTGTATGTAAAGATGATGCCTGTGATTGAAAATACTATCATAAATACATGAATCATTTCAGGTGAATATCCAAATATTTTAAATAAAGTGCCAAGTGAGAGAAAAATGAACGGGGGTTTGCCGAAAAAATCAACATAGAGGTTTATATTGTTTTTAACAGTATCCAGTGCGGTCACGGCTGTTGTTGTGCCATCCCACCAGGGGGGAAGGTGGATAAAATATAGTGTATAAGCCATTACAAATACACATAAGAATGCTATTTTTTTTTGCATATCGGCTGCCCCAGGACTTTAACAATCATATAATATTTATAATTTAGTCATCGCTTTAGCTCTATTTGATTGTGAAGGAATATGAAATCATTTAATATATGTTAAAAGCTATTTTGACTGAATATATATGCCTAAAGTCGGAATAGCTGATACAACTTTTTCCCGGATAAATATGGGGAAGATCGCGATCGATGAATTGCGAAAAAATGCTTCCGTGCAGATAGAGCGCTATACTGTTCCCGGAGTAAAAGACCTTCCTGTGGCATGCAAGCTATTGATCGAAAAGAAAAAATGTGATATTGTGATGGCTCTTGGCATGCCCGGCTCCCAGCCAATCGATAAAATGTGTGCGCATGAGGCATCACAGGGGATAATACAGGCACAATTGATGACCAACACGCACATCATTGAAGTCTTCGTGCATGAAGATGAAGGAAAGGATGAAAAAGAGCTTGCATGGCTGATGGAAAAAAGGACTCGTGAACATGCACAGAATGTTATTAAACTCCTTTTTAATAAAGATAAATTAGAGCGCGAAGCCGGTACGGGACAGAGACAGGGTTTTGCTGATGTTGGGACGATAAGATAATTTCTGAAAATGTTGGTAACGGTAGAGTCTTGATTAAGAGAAGATTCATCCTGTAATGATTATGAATAAAAGGATGGACAGGTTGGGGAGTGGGGGTTAGTATAAAATTAGATTACCTGCCCATCGTATCACCCATAATACATTATACTATTTAAAGTTGACGCTCAAAGACAGTACTTCCGATTTAGCCTAGTTCCGAACGAGCTACTCTGAAATACTCAATTTGACCTCAAATCAAATACTTCTATTTCCATCACAAAAAGAAAAATGACATTTCTGTATATTTATTTTTGTAAAAACGCTAACATAAGCACATATTTCTACTTTTTTATTGATAGCCACCGCTCCCATCTACCTTATATTTCTCCAAGAAAATAATAAGAATCAGGTTACACCCAGGCGGTCACGAAGATCTTCAGTTCTATTTTCCATAAATTCCCACAATGACTTCATAAAATTTTCTACTGTGACATTGCATAATAATTTGTATCCCTCTTTAATAATGACTACTATTGCATCGCTGATAGCTGATTTTAGCTTATATGCATCAATCTCAATAACCAGCTTCAATAAACTCTCAATATTGTATAAGAGACATTGAATCAAAAAAAATAATGATCTTGCGATAGGAGATTTGGAACAAGTTCGTATCTTGAATGCGTTTTTAACTCGATATCCTGTCTCTATGTTCCAACGTTTTCGATACTCTTCGGGAATTTTTTTGATAAAATCTGATGCATTATTTATCGGGAGATTTGTTGCAAACAAATGATATTCATTGTTCCCCTTATCCTGTTTGGAGTTTGGATCATATTTTGGATTGAGAACGGCTACAATAATGAATTTTTGACCACCTTTTTCGAATTGATATTCAAAAAATGTCGATGTTTGCCCGAATTTCTTTTTATGTTCGAGGAGTATCGCGTTGATTTTTTTGTTTGATTTCGCTGCAATTACGTAATTTTTATTTAATCTTTGAAGAGTAGAGATTGTTGGGTTATTAAAAAACTCCCTATCCATAAACAATGTCCTGAGATTGATTTCCATTGCTTTTAGTCTCTGCATCATTGATTTCATTAATATTGAATAATTCTTTGCTAATCCATTGATGTCAATGACATCGAGAGTTAATTTGATGTCACCAATTATATCCAGTGAACAAAATGAATATCCCCAGGATGTTCCATTTTTCGGTTTGATTCCTCTTATTCCTGATGTATTTTTATCCCCATAATAAGGTATGTCGTGAAAATCAATCGCAGCATCTTGATATGTTCCTTTTAAATTCACATGTTGAATTATTTCGGTATTGATCTGTCTGAATGAAGACATCATGTAATCAATAGAGTTTGAATTTATGTAGTCGTGAATTGAATCGGCAGAAGGCACATTTTTATTTGGAGTCTTTATTCTAAGGTCATTGCTTGCTGATTCTATTGAATTTGTATTCGAAGTTGCTGCACGCAGCAATACATTCAATGTGTCTTGAAAATTATACTCTGCTTTTTCAGGTAGATTTATTATTTTTGACTTACCAAATAGTTCTGAGGTTAAAGCCAAGAGATTGGTTATTTGTATTTCCGGTACAAGCCTCATCTTATTATCCCCTCTATATTTTTAGATGGGATAATATCCTTATTATATTTTATGGGCGATTGTCAATGGCTGAATATGATCTTTTGTTCGGAAGTCAGGGTATTCGGAAGTACTGCAAAGAATCATTGTGTACTATAAAAAAACTTTACGTGTGTTGAATAAAAGTTTCATACTGTATTGAGATCATATCTTAAAAACCAGTTACGATGGACAGGTTGGGGAGTGGGGGTTAGTGTATATAAAAAATGACCTGCCCATCGCAAGCCCTGCAACATCATCGTTGTATATATAATTTACGATTTTTTCCTTATATTTTTGTGTTGATATTCTTCCCGCAATACACTTCTGCCTTATACCATATCGTAAAGAATTTATTCCTCAGCTCTTTGGCAAGATTAAACCTATCAGTCCTGCGTATTTTCTTGCACCTTCAACTGCTCCGCTTTCTTCCACATATCCTCGAAGTGTTTTTTCATTTCAGCAGCCAGCTTCTTATCCCTCACATGTACTATGGCAAACAGTTCCTCTTTCTTTACAGGGCTGCTGATCTTAAGGTTTATCCTGTCGTCGTCGATTATATCAAAAAGCGTTGAGGTGAAATTTATCACTCTGCACTGAAAGCTACTGTCAAGATATTTGAATATGCTCTTTACGGTCTCATCCCTGTGCATATCCGGGTAATTGACACTCCTGTCAATCAGCATCCTGAACTTTACACCTCTTTCCAGGGCTCTCAGGAGCGCTTTTCTAGTATCGTTTTTTTCTTCTTTTCCAGATGGGAGATATTTTGAAAACTCCGGGTAACCTATAGTCAGGCACATTTCATCATTTACCTGGTTTATTTGCTCTATAATGATATCACGAGTTTCTTCAGAGCCCAGGGCAGCAGTCCAGAACTGCTTTTCCTGCGTTGACTTTTTAATTCCAAGCAGCTCATTTTCAAGCTCTTTCGCAGTCTCACTGAGCTGTAAGGATGCCTGTTGGAGTTTAAAACGCTGGGCATCGAGGAGGTATTTTAATGCCGTTCCCGGCTCAACAGGGGCAAACTTGCGGGGTCTTGTCTCCTGCAACCGTATGATTTTTTTTTCATGAAGTGCGTTGAGAATGCTGTACATCCTGCCCAGGGGAACTCCTGATGCTGACGCTACGGCATTGGCATCGGCAGAGCCAAGACGTATAAGGCTGAGATAAACATCGGCTTCATATTTTGTAAGCCCAAAACTCCTGAGTTTTTCAAGCATGCATTAATATTGACGCAATTGTTGCCTATAAGCTTTTCTTGAATAAACCTATTTTTAGTTGTTTTCAGAGTGAAATCTTTATAAGAACCTTTGATTAATTAAGCCTATTTTAAAGAGGCAAAATGGATCCCCTGCAAAAATCACTTGTAAAACTTGCAGAAATGCAAAGAAAACATGCAAAATTACTGGCTATATTAGTAATTATTTTCACAATTATACTGGGTATTGGACTTAAGGATCTGACAATAAACTCCGATTTCAGGAAAGAGATGCCAAAAGGTCTACCGATATTTGCGCTTAACGACCGCATATCAGCTAAATTTGGGGGTGAAGATACCGTGGTCATTGCAGTGCAGATTGATGATTCAGTTGATCTGAATAGTGCGGTCAGGGATATCAGGGATCCCAGAGTGATACAATCCTTGATTTTCCTGGACGGGGTGCTGAGGGATGAGTCAAGTATAACCAGCGTCACCTCACCTGCCACTTTTTTCAGGGGAAAAAGTGAAGTTACGCCGGAGGAAATAACGCAGACCCTTCGCGGCCCTCAGGCAAATGCTTTCTTCAGCCGGAATTATAAGATGACGCTCATGTACGTTACTGCAGATATTGGCTCTGGAGAGGAACAGATAAAGAGTTTTGACGAACTCATCCAGAAGCGCATTGATTATACTCCAAAGCCGCCCGGTGTAAAGTTTGGCATAACAGGCGGACCAACCCTCAGGATGACTATTTTTGATTTACTGAAGAGCGATGCTGTTTTCACTCTGACCGTTGCCGCAGTTCTTATACTCCTCCTGCTTTTCTTGATGGAGGGCTCATATACACGGGGCCTTCTGGTATTTGCCCCCCTGTCTTTAGGATTGATATGGACGATGGGAACACTGGGATGGCTTGGAATATCGCTCTCTGTAGCCACAGTGGGTCTCAGTTCAATGATACTGGGTCTTGGAGTTGAATACGGAGTGTTCATGCTAAGCAGATATAATGAGGAAAGAGCCAAAAACTACGGCCAGCTTGATTCATTGAGAACCACAGTCCGGGGGATAGGCTCAGCCATCATAGGCTCAGGGCTTACAGTAATCGTGGGTTTTGGAGTACTTGCATTCGCTACAGTGCCCATGATCCAGCATCTGGGTGAAACCCTTGCGCTGGGGATAGCTTTCTGTCTTCTTGCAGCGCTTTTTGTCAACCCGGTGTTCATACTGCTTGAAGAGGACTACGAGTACTGGAGCACCCACAGGAAGCTTGAAAAACTTGCAGCTAAAAAAGAAATGCATACCCAGAGAGGCAGGTAACGATGAGTAATAAGATAATCGAAATATATTCAAACTTTATCACAAAATTCCCGGTCCTGGTACTTGTCATTATGCTTCTGGTATCCGTTTTTGCAATCCAGATGGCAGGCACAATCAAGACAAAGAAATCCGATACCAAGTCGATGCTTCCGCAGGATGCCGAAGCTATAAAAACCCTTAACAGCATCGAGAACGAGTTCGGCAGTACGAATATTGTATCTTTTGCAGTCGAAATGGACCCGCAGTATACAGGCTCGGACGAGGTGCGGGATGTAAGAGACCCCAGGGTGATACAGTATACAGATCAGCTCTCGGAGCTGGCGCTACATACCGATAACGTGATAGACGCCACAGGCCCTGCCACAGTACTGAAGAGCATTAACGGCGGACGGCTGCCTCAATCCTCAAGAGAGATTCAGAATCTTGCAAATAAGAATGGGCTTCTTGACAGGTATATCAGCAAGGATTACACTTTAGCCCTTGTGACAATCCGCACAACCGATGATGTAGACCTCTCGAAACTTGAGCGGGAACTTGAGAAAATACTACAACAAGTTCCAAAACCGCCAGGAATTACGGCAAGCATCGGCGGCAGTGTGATGGAAAGCCAGATAATGCAAACGGCTATCGCGCCCGACATGACAAAAACATCCTTGTATTCGCTTGTAGGGATACTGATTATCGTACTCGTATTGTTCCGTTCGATAAAATATGGGTTCACTCCGATGACCACAATAATATTCGGAACCCTCTGGACAATGGGCTATGTCGGGCTTATCCAAATGGGATTGAGTTCCCAGACATCGGGCGTTACATCGATGATAATGGGCATAGGCATAGATTTCGGGATACAGCTTGTTACAAGGTACAGGCTTGAACTGCAAAACCTGTCCACGTTGAATGAGCGTCATCCGCAGTTCCAGCTTGGACACAGGGAAGCAATGACAGTAACCCTGAACAATGTAATAATCCCCATGTTGACAACAACGCTTGCAGCTTTGATAGGTTTCCAGGCGATGTCTCTTGGAAGATTAACGTTCCTGGGGGATATGGGAACCATGATGAGCTATGGAGTCGCAGCGAGCATGATCGCAGCTATAACAATTGTGCCTGCAATTATTCTCATAATCGATACGGTGAATATGAAAAATATATATAAAAAATTAATGAACATATTTGAGGTAAGAACATGAAGAGCAAAATATTGAAGCAGAGTATAGGATTCATTATACTGATAATCTTCCTTTCGATAATGATCACTCCTGTTTTTGGCCAATCCCCCACTGGAGCACAGGGAAGCAGGATCCAGGCGAATTTCATGAGTCAGGACCCTGATCCGGCTGATGCCGGAAATGACCTTGATTTAAGATGGCAGATTTACAACTCACTTTCAATCCCGACAGACCACCTTAGGTTCCGTCTGGATGCTGGATATCCATTTTTATTTGAGGCCGGGGATTCTCCGGATAAGGACTTTGGACCCTCCGCAGGCACAAGCGATAACCAGATTTTTTATGTGCTTCACTACAAACTGAGGGTAGCTGACAATGCTATCAAGGGAACATATAATGTCACACTGAACTGGGATACAGGAAATGGATATACAAAGAAAGAATTCCCTATATACGTTGATCCTAAAAAGGCAGATTTCGTTGTGGGAGCGCTTGTAACATCTCCTGAAAAGCTGATAGCTGATACAAAGGAGGCAAAGCTGTCTGTTGATATTAACAACATAGGGAAGGGCAATGCGGAGAATGTCAAAATTAAACTCTTATTGCCTGAAGGCTTCAATTCCAGTTACAGTTATTCTGACGAAGACACCCTTGGCATAATTCCAAAGGACGGCAGTAAAACAGCGACCTTCTATGCAGATGTCGATGAAAATATCAAAGAAGGGAATTACCTGGCTACACTAAATATCACATATAAGGATGAAAATGATCAGAGCGCCACATACCGGACAAATACCCTTGGACTCAACATACCCATAAAGCCTGCTCCTCATCTCATAGTGGAAAATGTAACAACAACCCCGGTAAGCCTGAAAGCAGGAAGCACCTCTGAAATTCACATTACTGTTAAGAATACAGGAAATAAAAAAGCTGATTCTGTTTCAATGCGCGTATTCAAGGATACTTCCCAGCCGTTTGAGTTTAGCGATAAGTCTGATTTCGTGGGAAAATTGGAGTCCGGCGAGAGCGGTGAAGCAGTCCTGGGATTTACAGTTGACCCGAAAGCAGCGGCAAAGAAGTACCTTGTTGATGTGGAATTAAGGGGGATCGACGAGTCAAACAATGTTGTAATCTTCAGACGCACTGTCCCGATAACTGTTGATTCGGGGCCAAAGGGCTCGCCAGCTACTGGAAGTATCGCAGCTTTGATCGCGATCGTTGGGGCGGCGGGATATTATTTAAGAAAAAGGAAAAATCAGTGAAGGCATTTTTGCCTTCATTTTTCATGGTATTGCTGCATCCATGTGAATGAAACAATAACCTCCCTTTATAGATTCATGTACCCGCATTCGTACTTCCTCTGCTATGCGGGCTGCCTCTTCAATAGGGGTCCCTTTTAGCACGTCGATATGCATCCCCAAATGAATAGTATCAGGTCCGATATACTCAGCGCGTATTTCATGTACTCCCATTACACCTTCTACCGAAAGGGCCAGATTCTCAACATTTTTTAATAATTCGGGTCCGGGTGAACGCCCCAGCAAGAAGCTTAAGTTCTCCCTGAACAGCCCTATGGCGTTGTAAGCTATTATGGTAGCAACTACTATAGAGGCAATCGGGTCAGCGATGTATTCTCCCTGAATAATGAATATTGTGCCTATAAGCGCAGCCAGCAGACCCAGTTCGTCATTGAATAACTCAGTGAGCTGTGCTCTGGCAGCAGCTCCATGCTTTTTTTGCCTGAACATGTTTATCAGGGGAATTCCTGCAATAAACATCGATATGATAAGCACTCCCAGAGCCAGGTTGAGGTTCTGATAGCTCACTGCTTCAGGCGCAAAGAGTTTTGGGATTGCTTCCCTGTATAGTTCGAAACTGGTGAATGAAATAAATAGAGTTGCAGCCACCAGGGCAGCCACATTCTGCGCCCGGCCGTAACCGAACATGTGTACCACATCGGCTTGCCTGCGCGAATATATTAACGCCAAAAGCAGGAAGCTTGACACGAAGATGTCGCTAAGAGTGTGCAGCGCTTCGGCAAAAATGGCCATGACTCCGGTCATAAAATATACTGCCAGTTTCATGACAAAAATCAGGATATAATCTCCCACTACTATCTTCAATGCTCGAATATCGCTTTCCTGCGAGGAGTCAGTTGCGTAACTCATTTATGCATCATTTCTTTTCTGAAGTTATTATTACCTCATAGAAACCGGGTGTTGGCGATCCTTCCAGCAATGGCTCAACCTTTTCCCATGCAGTTTGACGCTCATCGCTTAAGTGCATAGCCATGAAGGTTTCTTCACTTTCATGTTCAACGATCGCAGCATAGTTTTTCTTATCATTGGTTGGTTTTAAAAGCCGCCTTGATATAAATCCATCAAATTTCTCATATACTGCATTTGACCAGGCAAACCATTTCCTGAATTCCTCATCTTTTCCCTTTCTAACTGGTGGGAATTGAACAATATTTACAAACATAACTTCACATCCTGGATTTTAATGAATTAATCATACCCCGTTTTTCCCAATTATACATAGTATTTTTCAGGATATTAATCTTTTGCAATTTGTAGATTTCCTGCCCCCGGTATCCCTTCTTTTTCCACAAGCTCTCCATCTTTGAGCCATATCACCCTGCTCACATACTTCCTGTCCTCAGGCTCATGTGTCACCATCAGGACAGTCAAACCGAGCTCCCGGTTCAATTTCTGGAATAATTCAAGTATCTGTCTGGTTGAAGAGCTGTCCAGATTTGCTGTCGGCTCATCTGCGAACAGGATATCTGGATCATTGATAAGCGCTCTTGCGATCGCAACACGCTGCTGCTCGCCTCCTGACATCTCTCGCGGACGGTGATGTAAACGCGCTCCAAGCCCGACTTGTTCGAGCGCTTTTGTGCCTGTTTTCAAATAATCTTCCTTTTTTCTTCCGCGCGCCATTGCCGGAAGAAAAACATTCTCAAGAGCTGTAAGCTCAGGCAGGAGAGCATATTCCTGGAATACATAACCGAATCTCTCAAGGCGGAATTTTGCTTTCTGTGATTCAGATAATTTTAAAATGTCAATTCCACCGATATTGATCTCACCTGATGTAGGAATGTCGAGCAATCCGAGCTGATGAAGCAAGGTGGACTTTCCACTTCCGCTTTTTCCCATTATTGCAGCAAATTCTCCTCGTTTTATGTTGAATGTGACATTATTAAGAGCCGGGACGCGCACTTTACCCATTGTATATATCCGGGTGAGGTTTCTTATTCCAAGAAGTATTTCATTTTTGTTCCCGATATTTGAAGTCAAATCATCCACCATGGTTTCAATCACCCCAGATAGCCTCTAATATCGTTTCCCGGACTGCCATCCATGATGGTATCAATCCCGCAGCCAATGCAGCAGCTATCAGGCTTATAGTATTTATCGAGACTTTTTCAGGTACTATCAATAATGAAACATACCCGACCGGGAATTTCAGTGGATGTTCGATAAACCAGGGTTCCAGTATGAAAAACATTATAAATAAACCTATGATCGTCCCGCTTATCGCATAGAACATCGCCTGGAAGATATAAGATTGAATGATAATATTTTCCTTTATTCCAATGGCTCTCAATATTCCGATCTGCCTTCTTTTGCTTATGGTGTTCACATATATTATGATAAAAATGGTGACGCTTGCCACAAAAAGTCCGATTACGGCGATCAATAAAGCGATCATATCAAAACTTTTAGTTATGTTTTTTACCATGGCAGCATAGACTGTCCATGGTTTGATCTCTTCTTTAATACCCAGTTCCAGGAACTTTTTTATGTAAATTTCTTCATTTCCAGTTTCACCGGTCTTGATCAGGATAAGTGATGCCTTATCATTGAAACCAAGTACGGATTCCATCTCATTCTGGCTTATGTATGCGAGGTTATTTGACTGCTGGAAATTTACATCAAATACACCTTTTACCCGGTAACTCCGTTTAACGCCGTTATTGAATAGCACATCGACAGATTCACCGATCTTAACTCCGCCAAGTGAAAGATGTTCAAGATCCCCGCCATAACCACCAGGTATCTCTTTTCCAAGGATGATCTCATCAGTGTCAAGCTTGCTCAGGTATTCCCCATCGATCATGAAATTGTGTATTATAGTGACTGTTTTTTCATCATCGGGATTGATTGAACGGATAGCCCATGCCCCGCTTTTATCTTTATAGGAAAATGCGGCGCCAATTACATATTGTGAGGAGATGCCTGTTACGCCGGGAACGCTATTTATCTTTTGTTCCAGTGAATGAACGTCACTGATATATTTTTCATCTTTTTTTGGTTCAACTGCAATGTTTCCATAAAGAGTATTAATTACCTGGTTATTCACTGTGTTTCCCAATCCAAGAAAAATGGAGGCTGTAAATACTAAATTTACAAAGATAAGGGACATAATAAAGATTGTCAAAACAAGGGTTCCTTTATTGCCTTTTGTAATTGACTTATATGCCAGGAATAATGATAGATTCAGATCAGTTAACATGTGACGCCTTATATTGTTTAGTGTATCGGTTGCTGGTCATTGTTTCTTATTTTTCCTGCGGGAAAAGTAAAAGACAAATGTTCCAGCCGCAAGTATTACCACAATAACAGGTATTATTATTCCACTTTTATTTGTATCGCGCACGTTTAGGGAGAGTGCCTCTTTAACTGTGTGCTTTCCAAGATCATCTTCAAACTCGATTGTGGCAGTATATGGAATATCGCCGCTCTGGGCTGCATTCAATGTAAATACACCCGGTGCATCGTCATCCGGCTTTATTTTTCCCAGAAAGGCAGTTTTAGTTCCTTCAAATGGTATATTTAGGCTTACTTTTGCTGCCCTCGCGTCCCCATTTCCTGAATTTTCAATGCGCAGGGTCATTGTAACAGGATCACCTTTTACAGGATTTTGGGGCTCTGTCTTGATATTTCCAATTGAAAGTTCAGCATTGCCAAGTATATTCACACCTACAAAACTCCGGGAACTCTGATTTTTCCCTGATTCATCTTTATAGTCCATCTTTATCGGGATCGAATAGGATGAAATCACGGTTTTATCTTTGACCAAAAGACGGAAGTTCAATTCGATAGACTCATCTGGCTTGAGTGTTTTTATGATCTTTGTGTCGGCTCCTGCAGGAACGAATGGCAGGCCGGATGTTTCTGCACTGATCTCTACTTCACGTGCGATACCTGATCCCGCATTTGAGAGTAAAAATGTAATATTGAACATATCCTTCGGGCTTATGGATCCAGAGTCGATCGTAATATTGGAAATTGCAAGCTGCGGCGCTCCCTGCACCATAACTTTAAATGTTTTATTAATTTCATGCAGCTGGTCACTGCTCATCCAGTTCACCATGAACTCAATTTCATAAATACCTGAAAATGCACTCTGGTCAATATGAAGAAGATAATTTTCAGCCACGGTACCATAACTGATAATTGTACCTTCATTGATGACCCGATCATTTTCATTTTTAAGGATGATCGATGGGTCAGGATCGATGGTAAGAATAACGTTATTCGCCTGCGCATTTCCATTTGCAAGTGTGAGCGAAAGCATAAGATCATGGCCGGGTTCGACAGGTTGGGGCGAGAGTTTGCTTAATACTACATCAATTTCGGCATTGGCAGGAACTGTCAACAAAAGGATTACAGCGACTGCGAACAGGATTGATATTTTAATACAGGATATATTGGATTTATTATTCATAGTATTATTATTCTCCTTGATATTTTTTAAGCGCATGTTTATCCATTCATTTTTTATCTTTAGATTCAAGAATTCCATTTAAAAAAATATCAATAAATGCTTCAAACTCTTCTTTACTGCCAGATGACTTATTGTCCCTGAGCATTCTCCTTAAAAGATTTGAATAAAAAATATAGCTGATGCAGGCCAGAGCTGCAACTTTGGGATTTACATTTCGCATTCTTCCTTGTTTTTGCTGCTGCTCAAAATAATCGGTCAGCCTCATAAGTATCATTTTTGGAACCGGAGCCAGGATACTGGCGATCTCAGGTTTTTTCCATGATTCTGCGATCAGTATAACCATCATGTCAATCCTTTCTTCAATAATTTTCATGATATTTTCACACAGATTGTGAAGATTTACCTGGAAGTTTTCCCTGTTTTCATTCAAGAATACAGGGTCAAGCGCTTGAAGAACAATATCCCTATTCTTCATCATGACCACTCGCAGAATATTCTCTTTTGATTGGAATTTGCGGAATAAAGTCACTTCGTTAACACCTGCTAATTCTGCAATCTTTCTAGTCCTTGCACCCTCAAATCCATCCTCTGCGAACACTTTCATAGCCGCATCCAGGATTCTTTGCTCAGTTTTATTCATTAATGCAAGTATGTACTTGCTTGCATTTATATCTTTCGCCTGCCTAATATAAAAGCCCAAAATAGAATTTGACAGTTATATTTCAAGTTTCCGCCTGAAAGAAGTAAGAACTTCCAGTCCCTCCTTCCCAACAACAACTGTATCCTCTACCCGCACCCCGAACTTTCCAGTATATAGCCCGCAATTCCCGACCGCCAGAACAACATTGGCCTGAAGAGGCGAAGCTTCTTTTTCCCCATGGAAGAAAGCATGGCCCGGCGGAAGAGGCGCTTCTTCGAACTCTATTCCCACGCCATGTATGGGAGGACCGAAAATATGTTCACCATGCCCTGCATCCCGAATAACAGCATGCAGTGTTTCTTCAAGATCGCCTATATCTGCGCCTGATCTTACTTTCTTGATGGTTTCCTGCTGCGCCTTAAGATATATATCATAGGCCTTCTGCTGTTCTTCATCAGGTTTTCCAGCACAAACCGTCCTGCACATATCAGCGCTGTATCCATTAACGATCGGATGAATATCGATCATCACAAGGTCACCGGTCTGGATTTTCCGGTTTGTTGGAAGGCCGTGGGCAATGTTGGTTCTGGGACCTGAGCAAACATAAGTCCTCCAGAACTCTTCGGCGCCAGCTTCACGCATCGCATATTCGGCCTCAGCAGCTACATTTGATTCTGTCATGCCGGATTTAATAGACTCCACAGCTGCCTTCATACCAAAGTCCGCAGCCGCAGCAGCGCCTTTTATTAATTTTATTTCTTCTTTGTCCTTGACTAACCGTAGTTCTGACATGATATGAGTGCAATCCTTGACAGAAACTTCTTTAGGTTTGGCATGCGGATGGGTCAGCATCCCCATCATGGATTGTGTCAGGAAAGTATACTCAAGACCCACTGCTCCTTTATTTATATCGAAGTCCTTGAAATAATGAGCTATCGAATGGATCATTCCCACTTCATCATCAAATCCCGCTATATGGTCAAAGACCGCAAGTTCCCTTACATCTTCAATATCTGTCTTTGGCACACCAAGTGCGACTTTTCCATCCTGTGTTATTATGGCAAAAGAACACAGGCGCCCATCTCCGGTAAGATAGAACATGTTCGCCGGTTTTGCAAGAAGTAATGCGTCAAGCCCCTCTTTTTCCAAAAGGCTGCTGCACTTTTTCAAACGTTCCTTATATGTCGTGGAATTCATTTTAAATCTCCTTATTTATATTATTTCGTTCAGTTTTTACTTTTATTGTGCTTATCAAAATAAGATCATACGCTATCAGCAATCCTCCAGCAAAGGCGATCAACCCGCCAATTAATCGCCATTCAAAATACGGAAATAGAGTATTCTGGACGCTCATGAAACTCAAACCCTCGATCCTTTGCTGGTATACCTGGATGACCCCTGCTATCATCAATGCGATTATCATATTCAAAAAACCAATAACAAGAAGCCAGAACCCGATTTTACCCCTGTAGTGTGAAAAGTCCAATCTTCCGGATATTTCCGGGATTGCAAGATACGCAATTCCAATAACGAGTAACAGATATGTGCCAGGAGTAGCAAAATGTGCGTGTGATGACGTTATCTGGGTTCCGTGAGTGAAGAAATTGATCTGCGGCAACGTATGGATGAAGCCCCACAGCCCTGCTCCAACAAAGTTCCCGAGTGTAGCTCCGATGATCATGTAAAGCACAACTTTATTCGGGATAGGTTTTTTGTTCTCTTTCAGGTCTTTATATGCCGACCAGACCATAAGGAAAAGAGGAACAGGTTCAAGTGCGCTAAAAAGTCCGCCAAGGAAAATCCAGATGCCTGGTGTCCCGATCCAGTAATAATGATGGCCCTGCCCGATTATTCCTGTAAGAAGAATGAGTGCGACTTCAATTGCCAGGTATTTTTCAATTATTTCACGGCGCACCTGCGTCATTGCCAGGAGAATAAGTGCTATTACTCCTGCTGCTATTAATTCAAATGAAGCCTCGACCCAGTAGTGAACTACCCACCACCTGAAATATTCGGCAGCTACAATGCTGTCAAACCATATTTCACCGGGAACATACATTAATATCGAGCCTATAGCGCCTGCAGCAAGGACAAGAATGGGAGAACTTAATTTGTTCCTGCTTTCAAAAATCGTAGCGATCACATTGTAAACAACGCTTAAAAGTCCCGCTGTGAGAAGGATATCCCAGAATCTTCCAGCTTCCAGGTATTCTCTTCCTTCTACCAGCCACCAGTTCCTTCCTGTGAAGAAAATCTCAGAGATGATGATCCCGATGCCAATAAGAAGAAGGGACCAGAACTGGATATCGATCAAACGCGGATGCTTTATATCGCGTCCGGCCTCAGCCGGAAGCAGATAATACAGGCCGCCAATAAATCCAAGAAGCAGCCAGAGTACCATTAAATTGAGATGAAGCGCTTTTAGAATATCAAATGTCAAAGGCAGATTTGTTGAAGAGTCTCTTGCAAGGACATCAACGCTCATTATAAGACCAAGAAGCATCTGGACAATAAATAGCAGGATAGCTGTAATGAAGTATTTTCTTGTTTTTATTTTTGATGGATATTCACTCATTCGTCTCAAGCCTCCCTGTCATTTTTCTTATTCTCATAAGCAAGAATTATCGCAAATATCAGCACGTTTATAAATACGATCCCTGACACTACCTGCCAGATATCGAAAAAATCCAGTTTTTTTGCTGACGTACTGTCCGGATTACCGTCCCTCTCCCATGAACCGGCGCCAGGCCAGCCGTTGGTATCAAGCATATTTGCATATTTCAAAAAAGCGGTTATCCTGTAAGCATCGTCTTCTGTCATGCCTCGATCCCGCATTGGCTGCATACCCTTTGCGGATGCACCTGAAAGAATAAAATTAGAAAGTGCTGCGTCATTTTCTCCTATTCTTTTATAAACCGTGGTCAGGTCAGGTGCGAAATATGCCCCATTCCCTACGATGGTATGGCAGTCCATGCACTGGTACTGCTCGAAAGCTTTCTTTCCTTCAACTGCATTGTATGCGTTTTGATCAAAATCAACAGTTACAGATAAAGGATCAGGATTCCTGTTGGCAAAATCCGTGTAGAATGAGATTATGCTAAACGGGATCATAAGAATTGCAGGGATAAGAAGCCCGATCAATATGAGCCGGTTATTGTTCATCTTTCTTTAAGCCCCCTTATAAAAAGATATAATATAAAAATCGCCAACCCTGCTGAAACTAAAATTATTGCGCCACCGCCTGTTGTATTATACCATTCCTTCCCGGAGTATTGAGGTTTTGTTGTCGCGGGAGTGATTTGGGGCTGAGTAATTTGAGGTACTGGGAACTGATAATCACTGAACTGGAATGTGAATAGATATTTTACGGCATCCCAGCGTTCATTTTCAGTCAGGTCGCTCTTATATGAGCGCATAGCTGTCCCGGGGATGCCCTGGGTTAAACGATCAAAAAAAACGGATGGTTGCTTTGATGCTGTCTGGCTTAAATTCGTAAAATCAAAAGCCTCGGGAAAACCATATCCATTTCCCAGCATGCCGTGACATCCTGCACAGTTTTTCACATAGATCATTTTCCCATTTTCTGCTGATTGCCTGTCGATCCAGAAAGTCCAGAGATATGCTATAACATCCCATCTGTCTTTTTTTGGAAGTTTGCTAAAAGATGACATAGCAGTTCCTGGAATTCCATTTGTTATCGCATCAAAAAATATTGACGAATTGGAGTTGATTATCTTTTCGCTGTTTGTGAAATTGAAAGCGCCAGAAAAAGTTGATCCATCCCCTTTTTCACCATGGCATCCCGCACAGTTCGATAGATAGATATTTTTTCCGGATTCAATTGAAGGTCGCTCATCTGGATAATCGATAGCATTTGCTGAAGATATGATTATACATGAACTTATTAAAATAAAGTATACTTTCCAATTGATTGAACCCATGACAACCCCTGCACAATTCTCTTATATATTCTTATATATTAGATTATTATAAGAAGTATTAATTGTTTCTATTGAGTTGACCCATGACCACCGAAATCCTCTCTCTTGCAAAATACCTCGCCTCCTCCCGCTCTGAGTTTGCACTTCTGGAGATGAACCAGTATCTTAGCAGGAAATATGAAGAAAAAGAGCTGTATGCAATTCTAAAACCGCATTTTTATGACCTTGATCTCTTTTGCAGCGCCGACTACAAATGTACAAAACTGGTAAAGGGCCCGCTGCCTTCTGACGAAGGGATCGTCAGTGAACTTGAGGCAGTTTTTAAGAATCCGGGATTGCCTCTTTCCATGGAAAAATTGATCGAATCTTATATAGAAAGATCCTGTGGAAAGAACTGGCACAAAGGAGAAACTGCGACGCATATCCGCGAGAATATCGTGAAGCAGAAAGAGGAATACTGGAAAGGGGAAGGGAAGGAAAAAGGAAAAGAAAAAGTGAAAGGGGAAGGAGAATCCCGGTACCCCGGGATAAGGATCATATCCTATCTGCTTTATCATTTTCCTGTATATTTCTGCCAGTATCAGTACCTGCTACTTGAATTATTCAAGGGTGGAGTACTTATGAACAAAATGAGCATTGTTGACGTTGGTTCAGGTCCAGGAACAATTACACTCAGCACACTTGATTTCTTAAGGAAACTCCAGGATATTTATTCCAGGAATAAAATGGATGTTAAACTCAATATCAGGATAGGTTCGATAGAGCATGAGCTGGAAAATATCAGGTGTTACAGGGAACTCACATCAGGCTTTCTCTTAAGCGGTAATGCGTATATATCGAATTCAAATATAACAATTGATGAGCCTGTCCACTCACCTGTTGAGACCGCGCCTGTTCCCGGGGATGTCGACCTTATTATATTCTCAAATGTCCTGGCTGAGTTAAGGTCTCTTCCTCATGAACGTGCTGATATTGTGGAAAGGATCGCTTCGGTGAGCAAAAATCCCACACTGGTAATTATTGAGCCTGCTGACCTTGATAATTCAAAGGCTCTGCGCATCAGCCAGCATGCTTTGATCAAAAAAGGATTTAATGTCTATAGTCCCTGCTCTTTTATATGGGGAAGATTATGCAGCGGCATTAATTGCTGGAGTTTCCAGGAGCCTGGGAACATTACGGTGCCAGGTTTCATGGAAAAGATCGCAGATACAGTGGATTCTTACAGGTATTTGAACACAGATATGAAATTTTCATCTGTCATATTAAGAAAAGACAGACTTACTAAACACGCTTATCGGGCGAAGGGAAAAATCATGGCTCTAACAAATCTCAAAAAACATATCAAGAAACACATAAATGTTGCAGCATCAGTCATGTCCGGAAATCTCGGTGATAAGAAAACTTTTGTGTTCAAGATATGCGACGGCACCGCTTCATCCCCATGCTATGCGGTAATGCCTGTATATCATATGAGTGAAAATAACAGGGCGCTTATTGATGCGGGTTACGGGGATATTATCGAGATATCCGGCACTCTTGTACGCGAGAACGT
Source organism: uncultured archaeon (assembly GCA_902384525.1). Classification (GTDB taxonomy): domain Archaea; phylum Halobacteriota; class Methanosarcinia; order Methanosarcinales; family Methanoperedenaceae; genus Methanoperedens. The sequence goes on along the minus strand of CABMCA010000101.1, from coordinate 33,921 downwards.
GGAACAATCATCTTTTAATCTCTTTGTCACCAGAAATACGATCGTTAATATTGTGGGTTAGTCCTGTTCACGCAGCAATTTTAATATGTTTAAACCCTGCTCGATGCATTCCATTTTATCCTTTATCCTTCCGATTTCTGCCTCGTTTTCAAGACTTGCTGTCAGCTCGCGAACTTTATTTATGATTATATCGTTGATCTTCTCTTTAATCGGCGACATATCGGCTGATTGTGGGGTTATCTGGACAGACAGGTTCTTCTTTTGCTGACCTTGCTTTATCCGATCTATCTGCTGTTTTTCAGTTTCAGTTTTTCCTGTTTCCTGCGGCTCAACAATTTGCTTTTTTTCCTGGGAATCACATACCGGACATACAATTTTTCCCTGATACCGAAACATCGGAGCTCCACACTCATGATGTGTTGCCAGCATTGTCCCTCCTTTTTCAAGGAGTTTTGTTATTTTTTGGATATTATCATCTGAGTCTTTGCCAACCATAATATCACCGAAAGTCTTTTCAAGCAATAATTTTAATTACAGTTTTTGTTTCATATTTATACCACGTGGTGATAACTGTGTCGGAAAATCTTAGCGAAATTATAAAACAATGTACTGAAGTGCTTGACAGGATAATCAGTGATGATTCTGTCCCAAGAAACATCAGACGCTCAGCAGATAATATAAAAAACGTTCTCTCTAATGAAAAACAACCAATATCAAAAAGGGCAGCAATTGTGATATCAAATCTTGATGATATAGGGAATGACCCGAATATTCCAATACATACTAGAACATTAATATGGGGATTATCAAGTAAGTTGGAGTCCATTCCTGTTGACCGGTGAGTCTGTTCTCTTAATTATGATTATTTCTACCTACCCTATCGTTTCTACTGGAGATTTGGAAAATAAATTTTGTGAGCTGACTTAGAATTAACTTTAATTGATTAGTTTTATTGATTAGTTTTGCTGATTAGTCTTGTTGATTAGTCTTGTTGATTAGTCTTGTTGATTAGTCTTGTTGATTAGTTATATCTTAATTGTTTGACTTGTAGTATTCTTGATAACAGTACAATTCTTTTTGTAATAAATAGAAATATTTTTTGCGGTTATCGAAATCTTTATATATAGTTAGATCATAACTGAGTCACATTGTTTTTTAAAATTTTAAAAAAAATAATCACAATCATTTTTTTAAAATCTCCACACGAAATAATGGGGTGGGTTTACACGCTTTCCAGTGGAAACAATGGGGTCTGAAGGATAAAATTTTACTTGCATCACATACATTATGATATATATCATTAATAAAACGATATATTATGGCATCTTTTATGTACACGGACATCTTCCAGACATTAGCATTTCCAATTGAAATAGAGGGGTCGTTACCATTACTCTTAATACCTATCCTTCCATTGGAGTAATTAACGAGGTTGAAGGATGGAGACAAAAAATTCACCAATAAATGGTATTTTCGAGGATATGTTGATGCGTGCAACGATTTTTGAGAATAGAGAGGTACTGAGATCTACATATACTCCGGACTATCTTCCGCACAGGAATGATCAGGTAAAAGGATTGGCTACAATATTAGTTTCAGCATTAAGGGGCGAAACCCCTTCTAATATCCTGATATACGGAAAGACCGGAACAGGTAAAACGGCTGTAGCAAAACACGTAGGTAGGGAACTTGAGAAAACAAGTGAAACGCATGACATTCCATGTAAGGTGGTCTATATTAACTGTGAAGTTGTTGATACGCAATATCGTTTGCTGGCATCCATTGCACGGCATTTCGAGAAGGACATTCCTATGACAGGGTGGCCGACTGACCAGGTATATTCCGAACTGAAAAATGCTCTTGATGTGGATAAACGCATAGCGATAATAATACTTGATGAGGTTGATAAGCTTGTATGCAAAGGAGACGATGTTCTTTACAATCTTACCAGGATAAATTCGGACTTGAAAAAATCAAAAGTAAGTCTTATCGGTGTCACGAACGATCTTAAATTCACAGAATTCCTCGATCCAAGGGTTAAAAGTTCACTGGGCGAAGAAGAGATTATTTTCCCGCCTTACGATGCAAACCAGATAAGGGATATCCTTAACCAGAGAGCACAAATGGCATTTAAACCCCAGGTACTGGAAGAGACTGTTATCCCTCTTTGTGCTGCTTACGCAGCCCAAGAGCATGGGGATGCAAGGCGTGCACTGGATCTTTTGCGGGTTTCAGGGGAGATCGCAGAAGGAATTAAGTCGAGCAAGGTACTTGAAGCGCATGTCAAACAGGCCCAGGAGAAAATAGAAATAGACAGGATAGTGGAGGTAGTAAGGACTCTGCCGAGCCAGTCTAAGCTTGTCCTGTTGAGTGTGGTCCTTCTCGGATACAATGGTGACAGCAATCTCACAACGGGCGAAGCGTATAATATTTACAAGCAGATGTGCAGATTGATAGGAATAGAAATCCTGACCCAGCGAAGGGTTACGGATTTGATATCCGAACTTGATATGATGTGTATCCTGAATGCAACGGTTGTAAGTAAAGGAAGGTACGGAAGGACCAAAGAAATCTCTTTAAGCGTCCCTTCCGAAAGCACTAAAAGAGTTTTATTCGAGGATTACAGGTTAAAACCGCTGGAAGATTTCAAGCCGCCCAACCAGACAAAGTTGTACGCCTGAAATCATCTCTTTTTATTGTTTAAAACATGCAAAATTCCCTCTGGGAATAAGCGAAATACACCCGAGCAATGGTACCCTGCCAAATTTTGCTTTTCCGATCACCCATTCTTTCTTAATAGGCTGCAGGTGGCTTATACTCCCTTGCTGGTCATATGCAGCGTTGGTTCTGCTGTTATCACCTTTTGTAATGTAGCCAGCATGCGGGGCAAGAGGTCCTCCAGGCCACATTGGTTCGCTTTCGTTTACATAATACATGGCTCGATGGATAATTGGTGTAACTCCCTCAATCCCATGTGGTTTGTATAAGATGACATCGCCATATTCATCAAAAGACAAATAATTAATCTTTTTTCCTTCTTCATTTGTGATTATTTCCGTGCGATTGATACTTTCAAAAAATATGATATCGCCGATCTGGATGTGGGGGATCATGCTCCCGCTTTCTACTGCTACCATTGGTGTATATAGTCCCAACGCGACCTTTGAAACCGAGGCAAAAATAACTACAACTGTAAGTACAAAAATCAAATCACGCAAAAGTCCTGCAAAGAAACTATCACTTTCTTTAAAATATTTTACTATGTTTTTTAGGCCCATAAACGGGTTGAGATAATATCGGTTATCATATTAAGACTTGTCCTTATTAGTCCAAATTTAAGTCCAAAGTTATATATAATTACTGATTAAAACATGCGAGATTTCCTCTCATGGTGAGTGAAACACACCCGATTAAAGGTACTGGTCTGAAACGGGCAACACCAATCACCCATTCCTTTTTGACTGGCTGCAAATAACTTACGCTTCCTTGCTGGTCGTATAATGGATTTGTATTGTTATTATCCCCCTTTGTAATATAACCCTCATAGGGAGCAGTAGGTCCGCCAGGCCACATAGGTTCGCCTTTATTGACGTAATACATGGCGCGATGAATAATAGGAGTCCTCTCCTCATTTCCGGACCGCATGTATAAAATTACGTCACCGTAATTACCAAAAGATAAATACCCTATTTTTTCACCATCCTCATAAGTTATAATTTTCGAGCGGTCCGGGCTTTCAATGAAAATTATATCACCTATATTCAGATGGGGGACCATGCTTTTACTTTCCACTGCTACCATCGGGGAAAAGCGGCCAAGGGCAATGTAAGAGATCGAGGCAAAAATCGCAACTACTATGAGCACAAATAAAAAATCCCGGAGAAGCCCAACCCAGAAATTATTGCTTTCCTTTATTTCTTTTATCGTTTCTTTTATCCCCATGATGTATCTGTAGTCAGTAAGAAGTATTAATTGTTACTATTTCTGTTATTATTTATATTTCTGTTTCTAATTCTATTTCTTGAATTCTCACATCTTTGTTGAGAAGATGGAAAACATACGGATTTATTAATATCAAAGCTGTATTCGAGGCAAAAGGAAGAATATTAATGGAGCTCCAGAAACCCAGAGGCACGCGTGATTTCCTGCCAGAAGAAATGATTAAGCGCAGATATATTGAAAATAAGTTGCGCAAGATCGCTACACACTGGGGATACGGGGAGATAAAAACTCCGACATTTGAGCATATAGAGCTTTTTACGCTTAAATCCGGTGAAGGGATACTTGGTGAAATATATAATTTCAAGGACAAAGGTGACCGCGAGATAGCGCTTCGTCCTGAACTAACAGCCCCGGTAGTCAGGATGTATGTGGAAGAGCTCCAGAGGTCGCCAAAACCCCTGAAATTCTTTTATTTTGATAACTGCTTCAGATATGAGCGCCCCCAGAAAGGACGTTTCCGTGAGTTTTTCCAGTTCGGGGTTGAGATAATCGGAAGCGTAAGGCCCGAGTCTGATGCAGAAGTAATAGCGCTTGCAGTTGAAATGCTAAAAAGTGCAGGTGTCGGTGGAGATCTCCATGTGGGAAATCTGGGAATAGTGAGGGCTCTTTTAAAAGATACCAGACCTGAACACCAGGGCAAGATCATGCGGCTTGTGGATAAGAAAGATGATTTGGGGCTTGAGGAATTTCTCGACAAGATCAATGCACCTGATGATATGAGGGGCAAATTGTTCCGGTTGATCGGATTACATTGTGAAAATGCAGTGCATGAGGCGCGTGAGCTTGTTGGAGACATCGATGCGATATCGCAATTCAAAGTGCTTCTTGATCTCCTGGATGTGTATGGCCTGGAATACCAGGTTGACCTCGGGATCGCAAGAGGTCTTGATTATTATACAGGCATGGTGTTTGAGATTTATTGTGAAGGACTTGGCGCACAGAACCAGGTGTGTGGCGGCGGTTCTTACCGCCTTGCGGCGCTTTTTGGGGGCGAGGACACGCCATCAACCGGATATGGTATCGGGTTTGACAGAATAATGGAGATTTGTGAGGTAAATCCCCAGCCACCCAAACGCATTGTGGTAGTCTCGTTCGAGGACACGCGCAAAGAAGCGATAATTATAGCAAATAAGCTAAGAGAGCACGTTTCAACATACGTCGACGTCATGGGGCGCAAGTTCAAAGACCAGATTTCCTATGCCAATACGATCGGCGCAAGCCATGTGGTTATCGTAGGAAAAAACGAGCTTGATGCAGGGAAGGTTGCACTCAAGGATATGAAGACCGGGGAGCAGGTGCTGGTTACGGTGGAGGAAGCTGTTGAGAGAGTGAAAAGCTAATTTTTCAGACTTTTTCTTAAAAACTCGATATTTCCCTTTACAATGTCCGCATTTCTGACATCTTTCAATTCATTAAATATTATCAATGATGTATTATAATATTCCAGCGCTTTCTCCGACTTTCCCCAGTCTTGGTATACACTCGCAATATTGTTAAAGTCTATTGCTTTTCCCCTTATATCCTTAAGCTCCTCATCGATTTTGAGTGCTTCGGTGAAATACTTGAAAGCATCTTCAGGTTTGCCGAGATAATATGCCTCGTTACCCAGAGCGCGAAGAATGTTGGCATCTTTTATGGATTTTCCACTTGTTTTTTCATACTCCTTTACCTTATTTCCAACAGAGTCTATTAATTTAAGTTTATCTTCATTCAATTCAAATTTTGCATCTTTGATAGTCGTCCCAGTGAATTCTGATGCATTTTTTGTCAGGCAATCACTTATTTTATTAATCACAGACTCTTTGCCAAGTTCTTTCGGATCCATTGATTGAATGTAAAAGATACAATCCTTAAAAGTGGTTGTTGGCGCATGAGTGGATACAGGAGGTGTGACAGGTTTTTTCCGATAATTTTTATAGGCAATAACTAAACCGAGAAAAGCCAATATAGGCATCACTATCTGGAAAAGCAGTGTTGAATCCACCACATAACCGAATAAATGAATATCTACCATCCGAACAAAACATAATTCAAAGGATAATAAAACTATCCTGAATAATTATAAGTGAACCCAAATCAGCCATTTTGAATCAAACCTTGCCCCACAATACACCCCTCTCTGATTAAGTATAAATACAAGTTATACCAGACATAAACACTGGAGATAACCAAAATGGAAGCCATAATGAAAGTCGGACCTAAAGGGCAGGTAGTGATTCCCCAGGAAATCAGGCACGCCATGAACATTTATCCGGGATCAAAGGTGTTGTTCAGGTTAGTTGGTAATAAATTAGAGATAGAAAAACCTCCACAGGATGCAGTTGCCATTTTCAGGGAAAGCGCAAAAGGCATGGGTAAACTCAAGTTCCATCCTCATGAAGCATATGAAGAGGAACTGGAAGAGAGGATAAATTGAATTATTTTGATTCAAATCTGGTTATCTACGCAATGTTGGATGAAACGGAAATTGGAGAGTGGGCAAGAGAGTTACTGGAACGCGTCCAGAAAAAGGAAATGCCCGCATGCACTTCTTTTCTCACATTCGATGAGGTTTTTTATAAGATAAATAAAATCAAAGGCTCTGGCGTTGCCATTAAAAACACTGAGGCTTTCTTAACCATGCCAAATATGAGGTTTATCGATGTTAATGATGGTGTGATATGGAAAGCTCTTGAACTTATCAGGGGATACCATCTTCTCCCACGAGATGCCATACACGCAGCAACAGCATTCATTGTAGGTGCACAGACCATTTTTTCAGAGGATAAGGATTTTGATATCATCCAGGGTTTAAAGAGAAAGTGGCGGGGAGAATGAATAAACAAATCCAGTTCACATAGGTTTCACACCTTTTTCACACCAAGCTTAATCAAAATGTGAAAAGATTAGCAAGTGTCGGGATCGATTATGGTTTTACCAAGAAAATTCAAGAGAAGAGCAATAACCTCAAGGATATTGCAGGAGCGAAAAAACAGGAGCATCAGGGAGGATTTTAATCAATTTGATTTGAGTTCTAACTATTAAATAATCTCACTGGTTTTCACACTCATAGTGAAAATCCACATATTTTTCACACCCATATTAATCAAAGTGTGAGTTTTATTGGTAATAGTTATAATGTAGGGTCTAACGGATGGAAAAATATGAAATGTAAGCACCTGGAAATAAATTGCGTAACGCGAATTATTAACAAAGAATGTGAAGAGCTCCGCGCATGTGAGTTCGGAGTATCCTGTAATTATCAAGATAAACAAATAGCAAATTTATCTTAATCTTCTTGAGCTACTTATTCGCGACATGCATCGCCACGCCGTTCACAACGGCGTCTCCTTTTTATCAGAAAAATTAGAAACCTCTAAATATCATTAATAAGCTTTTGTGACAAAGGTCATTGCCCCTCATTTTTTAATAATTACAATTTAAGTTTAAAGATTAGATTTAAGTTTTGATAATATTATTTAGATTCAAAAAATAGAATCAAAAATAATCAATAGAATCAAAAACAATCGGTGAATTTATTGAACTTTGCACAGCTTTCGTTTATCTTAATCGCAATTATTTTCCTGATGCTTGCCTCGATCTTTTTTAGCCTGTCTGAGACTTCAATAACATCCCAGAACAGGATCAGACTGAAAAGCCATCTGGAAAATGGCCGGAAAAATGCCAGAATGATAAAGGAAATGCTTGATGTTCCTGAGAGTTTCCTTGCGGCGATTTTAATTGGCAATAATATTGTGAACATAATAATTTCAGTCCTGATAACGGTAATTGCTATTTCTTTCTTTGGCCCTAACGCAGTATCTATTGCAACCCTTATAGCTACTCTTCTTATAGTTGCTTTTTCAGAAATAACTCCAAAAGCATACGCTACAAGGCATCCTGAAATTGCATATAAGCTTGCTCCTGCGATGAAATTTCTCATCCGGATCTTAAAGCCACTAATTATTTTCTTTACAGGTTTTACAAATATCCTGCTGCGATTCATTGGGGTGAATACCTCAATCAGAGAGCCAATTTTCATGCGGGAGGACCTCTGCCATATGATCGAAATGGGTGAAGAGGAAGGCATAATTCTAAAAAAAGAAAAATATTTTCTTAAATCAGCCCTTGATTTTTCACGGATAAAAGCAAATGATATAATGATACCAATTGAAAAAGTAACATGTATAGATGCTGCTGCAACACTTGGCGATGCAATAGATCTTGTTCGTGTAAAAAAATTTGCAAGGATACCTGTGACCAATGATGAAAAAATCCTTGGTTTTGTACATATAAAAGACGCATTGGGCGATCATACTGACAGGAAAAATCCAGTAAAGGAATTCTTAAGGCCTGCTCTTTTTGCCAGCCCTGATGCAAATCTCCTTGAACTTATTGAGCTTATTAAAGGGAGTCAATCAAGCATGTGTTTTGTTTTAAATGAAGAAGGTAAAGCGCTTGGTTTGATAACACTGGGATTAATTCTTGAAAATATCGTGGGAGAGCTTAAGAATATAGAATGATAAACCATGTCGATTGAAATGTCCCGTCTGGACTAAAAACCAAAAAATCTTAAACAGCAAAAGGTAAATATGTTGTGTTATAATGTAAGCCAGTCATAAGATGTCGAGAGGAGATTTCAATGAATCTAATTAATGAAAAAATGATTGACGAATATGTCAAGAAGTTCAATTTCAAACAAATGCTAATTCTTCCTGTAATTCTTCTTATAGTATCGTTGTCGATTTTAGCATATACATCCTACACGACCAGAACGCCCGAGGGGCTTGGTGCGCCTGTGAAACTCGGCATGGAATTCCAGGGGGGAACGGCCATAACTTTTGACAGCTCAAAGACTCCTGAACAATTAAAAGAAGAATTTTCAGCATATCCTGTTGTGCAGGCAAGGGAATATGGCGGTGGTAACCAAAAATTATTACAATTCGGCCCCATGACGGAATCCCAGCTTTCCGATGTTATAAACAAGATCAATTCCGAATACTCCAATCCAGGTCAAATAACACAAATGGGAGAAGTAGTCAGTAAAGCTTTACAGGGGCAGACGCTTAACGCTATATTATTCTCATTCATTGGAATGGCTATTGTTGTATTCATAATATTTCGGATTTTTGTACCATCCATAGCAGTAGTAATTTCGGCATTCGCCGATATTGTCTTTGCTGCGGCAATGATGGATGTATTCGGCATAGTTCTCTCTCTCGGGACTGTTGCGGCCCTTCTGATGCTGATAGGTTATTCTGTAGACACTGACATCCTTTTGACCACGCGTCTTCTCAAGCGAAAAGGCGAATTGGGTGACAAGATCAAAGATGCTATGAAAACCGGTATGACAATGACATTAACGACCCTTGCAGCTCTCATTGCATTATTCGTGGTTTCATCGGGTTCTTATCTTGTATCAACGTTTACACGTATTGACATAATAAGAGATATTTCCGTTGTCCTTATTTTCGGTTTGATAGCGGACATAATAAACACCTGGATGACAAACGTAGGAATCCTGAAATGGTATCTGGAAAAAACCGGAAAAACGGAAACCCGGGTCGAAAAACCTAAGAATAAGAAGAGGAGGCAGGCAGCATGAACGGTGAAGAACCTTTTTACAAAAAGCCGCGAGTCCTCTTATTATTGATCGTGATCCTCGCTTCAATTGTGGCAATGACCGTCTCTTATAAGAACGGGGAAGTGAAAGTCGGCAGTAATCTGAACTACGGACTTGACCTGCAGGGCGGCTCATGGCTGCAATTGCAGCTCCAGGGAGCAATTGTCCAGGTAAGCGCTGATGAGAACAAAATAATACAATCCGAATTCCAGAGACTATTAAATGACCCTTCCGTCAAGGTCGAAGAGACCACTTTAAGTTCAGTCACTTTTACAACAATAAAACAGACCACCCAGAAAATAATAGATAGCTTCGGTTTTGGCAAATCCACGATAACCCAGGCTCCAGACGGGGGCACCAGGATCTCCCTGCAAATAAGCAGGGAATATGCCATCCAGAAATATCTTGAGAATAACCTCAATGCAGAAATAAGAATGATCCCTGGAAATGTTCTCACCTTTGAAATAAGAAAAGCGGTTACCCAGGATGAATTGAATGCAGTTCTTAAACCAGTGGATGGGAAAGTCAATTCCTTCAAAGCAGGCGTATCATCGGATACAAGAGACGAAACAAAAAAGATTCTTGAAACTAAGCTCAATAGCCTGGGGATGAAAGAGATCCCGATAAGGACAGTTGGAGATGATTTTATTCTTATTGACCTTGCAGGCGTGGATATGACTACAGCAAAGGATATCGCCGCCAAACCCGGAAAATTTGAAATTCGGATACAGGTGAATGGCAATGTAACTGAACACGTATTGTATGGCACGGAAATAACACCCGGACTACCTGAAAAACAGACCGGCGATGTATGGGCCGTGACTTTTACCCTGAGTGATGCTGGTGCAGCGGCACTCCGTGATGCTTCAATACAGTATGGAGCTGTCACAAATCCTTCAGCACATGAGCTGATAATGTTACTTGATGAAAATGAGGTATATAGTGCTCCGCTGTCACCCGAGCTGGCCAGGAACATCCAGAGCGTACCTGTGAAAAGCCTTTCAGCAACAACAGGTACAGGGGATGGGGGACAAAGAAAGGCAAATGAGCTCCAGATCCATTTAAGAGCCGGAGCCCTGCCTGTGAAGGTAGATGTGATAGGCGCTGGAGAGGTTTCAGCAGAACTTGGCTCCAGGTTCAAGTCCCAGGTTCTGATCGCCGGATTAATAGCACTAATATTGGTCGCTATAGTTGTTTCGTTAAGATACAAACAGCCAAATATCGTTATCCCGATGCTTTCGACATCCTTCAGTGAAGTAATAATCATACTGGGTTTTACTGTCCTTGTTGGATTCCAGCTTGACCTTCCGACAATCGCTGGTATAATTGCGGTCATCGGTACAGGTATCGACCACCTTATAATTATTACTGATGAAGTTCTTGCAGGTGGTGCAATGCCACCAGATAAGGTTTATAGATCGCGTCTTACTAAAGCATTTGCCATAATATTCTCAGCAGCTGCAACAGTACTTGTGGCGATGTCTCCTCTCCTGATCATGGGATTTGGCGCTCTAAGGGGCTTTGCTGTAATTACCATAGTCGGAGTACTAATCGGGGTATTCATTGCAAGACCCGCGTATGCCGAAGTAATCCAGGGAATGCTTGTTGAAGATACTGGCAAGAAGTTCGTGGATGAGTAATAAATATTGCACAATCGGTTGAGTGACGAAAAAGGACGTTTTAGGGAAGAAGGGTTGAATGAGACCTAACAATAGCTTAATAAATGAATGAATCCAAGTATGTATTAGATATAGCAATTATTTACAACCATTCATTATGTTTTCATGCAATTTTCCAATGGTCAAACATTATTTCTAAAATCGAAAAGATGCGAGGTAAGAATATGTCAAAACTTAAAAAGAGAGAATTGGAACGAAAAGGAGAAAAGAAACAAAAGATATTGGATACTAAATTGATGGGTGAGCATCTTGGGGATTTGACTAAGAAAGAAGTGGAAGTAGCGGAACTCCCTGAGGACTAAATTGAAGATAAAAGTAAAAATCCTGTCAGGAGGTGTTAAAGAACAAAACCTGGACGTCCCATCAGCATCAACATATGAAGAGCTTCTTGAATCTCTTCATATTAATCCAGAAATCGTTCTCGTGTTCAGGGGAGGCAATCCTGTGCCGCTTGATGAAAAAGTTACACCGGAAAATATAGATATCTTAAGAGTAGTGACGGGTGGATAATTTTTCATAATTTTTATTTTATCATGACAGCAGCTATGCAATTAACAGACGCTTATGGACGAACAATAAAGAGCCTGCGAATTTCCATTACAAACCGCTGCAATCTTAAATGCATTTATTGCCATCGTGAAGGCGAGACGCGTTATACCAATAATGAGATGAGTGTTGAAACCATAGCTAATATCGTGAAGGCTTCAAAGAGATTCGGGGTTAATAAAGTGAAATTCTCAGGGGGTGAACCTTTAATGCGGAATGATTTTGAAAATATCCTCAGAGCTCTTCCAGAATTGAAGGATATTTCAGCTACAACCAACGGTACATTTCTTGCACAAAGAGCAAATGACCTTGCCGGGAGCGGACTTAACAGGATAAACATAAGTCTCCCATCCATGCGAGCTGAAAAATACAGGAAAGTAACAGGCGGTGACGTAAGAATCGTACTTAAAGGAATAAATGCCGCAGTAGACGCCGGCCTGATACCTGTCAAATTAAATATGGTACTGATGAAAGGATTAAATGATACTGAAATTCCAGACATGATGGATTTTATTCAAAAGTATAATGGGAAGGTAATCCTGCAGCTAATTGAATTGATGAATTTCCAGCAGACTGCGCAGTATCAGGTAAATATCAATGAAGTAGAAAAATTCCTTGAAAAAAGGGCAACAGATATAGAAGAGCGATCAATGCACAGGAGAAAGAAATACCATATAGATGGCATTGAAGTCGAGCTTGTCCGCCCCATAGACAATTCGCATTTCTGTGCAAATTGTAACAGGCTCAGGGTGACTTCTGATGGAAAGCTGAAGCCCTGTCTTCTAAGAAATGATAATCTTGTGGATGTCAATAACAAAGAACCGGAGAAAATCGCAGAATTAATGAAATTCGCGATGGAAAAAAGAGAACCATTCTATAAAGATCACTCATAAATGAAGATTGTAATGAGGTTGTTCTGTATGGATTTTTTCGATAAAACCATACTCGAATATTTCTTTTCCTGATATGATCTTTGAGATATATTTTAGCCTGTGGAGCACAGGTACAAAAGCCATTGTCGATTTAACAAATTCTCTTGAAAGGGCGGCACAATATTTTGGAGAGATCCGGTAAGCATCCAGGACAAACTTCTCATCAACTATTCCTGTCAGTCCTGATACAAGCCTTGCAGCTTCTGCTGGACAAATCCTGATGAAATTACTTGCTTTTTCATGCTGTTCAAGGAACCGCAGGATAACATCAGGATACTGTATTAATTCTTTTCGGATAACGATACCGTAACTCGGATTATCAGGCCAGAGCAAATGCGGTGGAATAATTAATTTTGCATTGCAGGCACGCGCTGCTGCAACAGCAAGCGATGGAGTTCCGATTGCAGCATCGATCTTTCCATCTACCAGCGCCTCAAGAACAAAGTCAGTCCACGGGAAGTTCTTTACCCTGATGCTCAAATCATTTGCATTTATGATATTATTTATAATAACATCATGAATAGACCCTTTTGGGGGGGAGCCTATTACTTTTCCCTCAAATTGTCTCATGACAGTGTTGATATCATCATGTTCAGTATAAGTCCTATAATTTTTCCGGGCGATCAATACAGTTCCTTCGACATGTCCCCCTGCCACGCATACGATTGGAATACCGCGATCCATACCAATGATAGCAGGAGGAAGACCAATGTACCCGACATCAATTTCTTTATTTTCAAAAGCTTTAACAATATCAGGCCCCGAAGCAAAAAGTTTCCAGGTTGCATGTATCACGGACTTCTCCAACCAGTCAGTACACATGAGAATAAAAGAGGTGTGGTATAAGGTAGAAAGATGCCCGATAATAATCTCTTTTTCTTCAAACATGGTGTGTTTTTAATGGTAAGCTGCAATTAAAACTTTTCTATCGCAAATTCGATATGACGAATTGGATGTAATTTGGGTATAATATTGGAAAATACTATGAAAGGATAGACCAATTATCAACCAAGAGCCTATGCGGTAAAGAGAAGAACCATTACGCTCTAATAGAATAGGGGAATAATTACGGATGTAGGGGATGATAATCAGATACCAGACAAGTCCTGGAAAGGATTGAACCATTAATACCGCTTCCGAAACCAAAGAAGAAGCCAGGAAGACCAAGGAAAGGTAGCAAAAAAATAATGAGTGCTATTTTCTATGTTCTTCGCACTGGTTGTCAATGGAAATCTGGGAAATTTAAATATAGAGAAATTTGGGAACGTTATGGAATGAGTGAAAATGCATTCTATGATCATCAAGCGATACTCAGAGGAGGAAAATTTAAAGGATAAATCAAGCAAACCAAAGAATTCATCTCACAAATTGGGTAAAGAGGAGATGCAAAAAATCATAAATAAAGCTCATGAAGATCGGGAAAAGATCAAGCTCTGCAATCTGCTTTTGAAACAGATATAAAAAAGATGGCCGTTCATTATCTCTCAAAAAATTAGAGAGATTAAAAGATTCGATGAATCGTGCAATTCCTGGAGTACGCAGAATAAGTTACTGGTTCAATGTATGCAGAATCTTGGAAAGGATATCAGCATAGGCAAAAGCAGAGTTCATGAGATATTAGCTTCTGCTGGTATCTTTGAAAGAGAAAAGAAAATTGAAATGACGCCAAAGCGTTTGAGTAGACCAGAAAAGCCAATAGCAAGTTTTTCTATGGATTTTACCCAAAAACGAATTGGTAACGGGGATATTGGATATGTTTTTGGTCTTCTTGACATGCATAATGATGCCTTTGTAACATTGGCAGGTCATCCAGAAAAAAATGGCGACATTGTTGCAAAAAACCTGGAAATCCTTAAACAAATAAAACCTCAAGGTCAAGAAATAGAGATAAGGTCGGATTGTGGAAAAGAATTTTATAACGAATCAGTAACAACATACATCTCCACTTTATTCCGAAAGGTAGTCCATGGCTACAAGCTTTCATCGAAAGAAGTTTTCGAACTATTAAGGAGGAATTCCTAAATCTCGTATGGATTGGCAATTGGAATAAATTCAAAGATGTGTTGAGAGACGCCAAATATGGCTATAATCATAGACCCAACTCTGCATTCGATTACAAGAATCCTTTAGAAGTTATGGTTACAAAAATGCCAAATTTACCCCAGCAGGTGTGTGAACACTAACCCTAACAAATCAAAGAGCCCAAATACAATCTCGGTGTAGCCGGCAGTGTCTGTCGTGTGCTCCACGATATCAAGCTCAGTTTCATTATCAAGAATTTCATCGAGCACATAAGTCGGGGTAGTAGCGACACTCCTGCATCCTGGAGCCACTTGGTTATTTAGATTGTTCCTTCAATATTTATTCGTTTATTCGTATCTAACAGGAATTCGCCGTATGGCGTGGTATGTCCATAAAAAAACGGTGTCAGTCCCCGGAAATCCTCAGGTTGTATTTTGTTAAACCATTCTTTTCAGATAACACCTTTTGCACTAAAAGCGTGTTAATATAGACCATACAAATCTGCAATAGATGCAAGGATAAAATAGCCATTTCCTGATCTTCTCTGTTATTTACTGCCATTTATCCGTCTCTGCCATACGATTAGTTGAAAATTCATAAAATGGGTTTACGTGACCCCAGGATGCAGCAGCGCTGCTACTATCCCTTATCTTAAGTTACATCATAATGATAATACTAATGAGGTAATCACCATAACAGTTATGAGTTTGGTCATGAGATTTTTAGTTTATGATACGTATAATTATGACAAAAAACTCTAAGACAATAAATTCTGGGACAGTTTATGACATAAGATTTTGTATTAAATTTACATTTCTAACTATTATTCTATTCTTAACTTCCCCTATAGTATCTTCAGCCCTTGCAGAAACGAACCTTGTGGCAAATCCGAGCTTTGAAAACGGGGGAATTCAACTTTTAAACTGGACTTTCGTTACCGACAGCGGTAATATACCCTTCTGGGACACTGTAGCCCTTTCAGGGACACGATCTGTTCGACTGCAAATAGGGGGAACAATAGATAAAATTAGTGGATATATGAACTCAGATTTAATAAGGGTTCAACCACTTTCAAATTATACTTTCTTAGCCTGGGGAAAGACTAAAAATGCAAGGGGCACAAATGCACCTGCAGTAAGGATGGTTGAGGTCGATGCCAATAAAAAAACAATCCATCTCAAGACGGGTTCTAATACGGCCTATCTTTATGTCTATGCCAATATCTGGAAAGGCTATGGAACTTTCTGGGTTGATGATGTAAACTTAGGTCTGAAAGCTGCTCCTGTACCAACTCCTGGGCCAACGCTAACTCCAACACCTACAGTAACTCCAACACCAACACCAACTCAAACGCCTACAGTAACAACCCATCCTTCTATCATTATTAGTTCTCTTTCTAATGGCCTGATATTCACGAATTTAGCGACTTTGCCATATATAACATACGATAATTTTGAGAGTGGAACATATAATCTACACGATGGTGATACATCGCTAAATAGAAAATGGAAATGTCTTTGGAATGGTTACGGTTCCAGTGGAGTAAAGAAAGACTCTACCGGTAACAATATATTTTTCATGTATTCTTCAACGTCCCAAGCTCCTGACGAGACCAATTCGAGTTTGGCAATTTCAACACAGACATTCTCCAATTTTGAATTTGTTACAGATGTTAAGACAGTTCGTCAACTAAGACAGAACACTTCTCCTAACCCATGGGAAGTTTCATGGATCATGTTTAGGTTCACTGACCTGACGCACTATTATTACTTTACAGTTAAAACAAATGGAATAGAATTAGGTAAGTATGATGGAGGACAGGAAGTTGTAGATCAGAAAATATTATATACTACCGAAACTCCTACAGTTACTATAGGCACATGGTCAACATGGAAAATAAATGTTGTCGGCAATCATATCATAGTATATGTAGATGGGGTCAAGGTAGTTGATTATATTGATAAGACAATGTCTAATCAACTGAAATCTGGCTCTATAGGTATGTATAACGAAGATGCGCTTGTAAATTTTGATAATGTCAAATTTAGACTACTTAAATAATAATCGTAGTATAATACGCTCATCTATAAGAAACCGTTGCTTCTATTGCCGGTGTCGATTTCAGAATCGATATGCTGATTGAGTATTTCACCGAGATTTTGATGAGAGCAACGGTATGCAACATAAGAGCGAAAAAGTATATTTATGCTAATTTTGACCCTATAAATAGGTTGATTTTGATGCAAAATCAAGGAATAATATAGCAAAAAGTTAAGAAATATAGTTAATTTTTTGTAACTTTCAGATTAGTTTTCCCGCCAAAATAGTAGACAAACTCGATGAATGGAATTTTTTAACTGTCAAAGTAGGGTTATAATGGGGTGGGGAATTTTAAGCCGGAGATGACAATAGAGAGAAAATCTTGAGATCAAGGTTTACATTCTCGAATGTCACTATATTGGGCCACTCATATTGTAGTTACTTCTGATACAATAGTTCAACATATCATCTACTGTATAATAATTGTAGCTCCAGGCAATTGACTCCATAAGACCATTTATTCTCTTGTCTTGTGTCTCGTTTCCAGTAGGTACCAGATATTTCATAATTTTCAATCTGTCACAATCGCAAGTTCCAAATGTCCAAGATGACGACATAATGTCTTCTCTTATAGCTTTGTTAAAACTCCTGTAAGGCATAGTTTCCATATCGGTTTCATTTAAAGCATCAACAGAATATTTTGGATTCTTTACTTCGACCATTCCGCTTCCCCACATCTCTATTACTGGGTCTCCCCTTATTGCTCCTCTTGGTGCTATAACGGTATACGTTATTGTGTGCCAATCCAATGTACCATTTTCAAAATTATCAGAATTGTGTTGAGAAGGGAAAGGCATAATTTTTGGATTAGACGTATTAAACCATTGTTGCATCATTCGTACACCATGACCAGAAACGTTTGTTAGCTTTACATCGAAGGACAGCGTATAATTATGACCTTCTACAATAACTGGCTTGTCATAAAGTAAGTCAGGTATAGCGAAAAGGGTGGCATCATCTTCACTATTTCCTACCATTCTTGCCGTTCCATTCTCGAAATAGTTCAACATATCTCCTTGCTGGTGTTCAAAACCCCACGGATATGCTCTCATACCATTTTCATCTGAGAAGCTATCATTATATCGCGCCAATTTATCAAATCTTGCATTTGGGAGGATCAGATACACTTTATATTGTCTCTCTTGAGGAGTTATGTTCATTGGTATTGTTGGCACTTGAGTAATATTTTCTAATACTGGCGTTGGCAATACTTCCATTGTAGTCATATTAGGAACTTCATTTTTTGTTGCCTCTATTTTATCAGCATTAACAGAAAATGAAATGCCTACCAATATTAAAAACAATATTACTATTGTTTTATTCATTTAATTCACTCCTGTTATATTATTCACTATTCTTTCTCCTGCTTTTCCATCACCGAAGGGATTCTGCCATGTGTTTTCTACCTTTTTCATATACCTCGCGCATTTCAATATTTTCAAAGGTTGTGTGCCTGCTAATATATTCGAGCCAACTTCAATTGTTTCAGGCCTTTCGGTATTATCTCTCATAGTAACACATGGTACTCGGAGTATGCAAGTTTCTTCCTGTACTCCCCCAGAGTCGGTTAATACCATCTTAGCACTGGCCTCGAGTTGAAGAAAATTAAGATAATCCACTGGACCAATAAGTTTAACATTTTCGTTCGTATTCAATCCAAATTTTTTAAACATGTTCATTGAGCGAGGATGGATCGGATAAATAACTGGCAAGTTAAATTCTTTTGCAATAAGGTTTATACCATCTAATATACCCTTAAACCTATCAATCAAATCGACATTTTCTTGTCTATGTACAGTTACAAGCAAATATTCTTTCTTTTTTATTCTCAAATTGTTCAATACGTTATTTTCTGATAGTTTAATGTTCTGATGAATAGCATCAACAACTGTATTTCCTGTTACCAAAATCTTATCTTCGGATATTCCTTCTTTTAACAAAATTTGTTTAGATTTCTCAGTTGGAGGGAATAAATAATCGGAACAATGGTCTGTTAAAATTCTATTAATCTCTTCAGGCATGCTTTTATCATAGCTTCTAAGTCCTGCTTCTACATGCCCTACTTTTATTTTGAGTTTACTTGCTACAATAGCACCAGCCAGAACACTATTTGTATCTCCTTGGACCAAGACAACACCAGGCTTTTCCTTTATAAGGGTATGTTCTATTCCCATCATCATTTTGGCAGTTTGGACAGCTTGTGTACCAGAGCCAACATCAAGATTGTATTTAGGCTCAGGCAAATTAAGCTGTTCAAAAAATATTTTATCCATATTGTGGGAATAATGTTGTCCTGTATGCAAAATAAAATATTCTTTCTGTTGTTTCTCACATTCTCTAATTATGGGACTCATTTTTATTATTTCTGGTCTCGTTCCAAGAATTATTAAGATCATTTTTTCTCTACTTAATGTCTAATTTTACATATGTTGTGTTTTATCCCAACTGAATTGTTTCTTCTGGCTAATTGAATATCTGTAAGATGCTTTAATGAAGGCAACCGTATTTATAATATCATTCAATATCACTGACAAAATAACTCTGTGATATTTGATTTTGACATCATTTCCTTTTCTTAAGAATATTTGGGCAGTAATTATTTTCTCCAAACCAATTATTGTATTTGCAGTGGATATATACCATAATGGCGAACCAATTTGGAGAATCGGCATGCTCATAAACATTGGTGCAATTACGCAAGTTAATGATATGAACAATGCCACTACCCATAACACTTGGGCATTGAAACATAACAAATCCATAAATAATCCAATTCTTTCATTAAGCGAGAATTTGTTTGCAACACCGTACTGGTCAAATATTTGCATATTTCCCAATGCCCACCTTGTTCTCTGTCTTACTGCTAGAGAAAACTTATTTGGAAATTTTTCTCTAACCTCAGATATAGGATTATATACTATTTTATGGCCAATCTTAGCTAATCTTAAAGACAATTCAAAATCTTCGACAAGGATTTTTTCATCTAAAAAGAATCCATTTGTCAATATAAGCTTATCAAGAACATCTTTTTTTATATATGTGCCAGTGCCAGATGAAAATATCAAATGACCTATACTCTCTTTGCCCAAAACGGAGAAATTATAATATCTCGCAAAACCTGTAGCGGATGCTATTTCTGTCAGAGTTGAATTTTTGTTCACATCAACAACAACTTTAATTTGTATACAATTTTTATCCTTTATTTCTGACACAATAGATCTCAAAATATTATCAGACACGATATCTTCAGCATCGTGTAATCCAATTATTTCTGTTTTCTTATTGACATATAAATAGGCGTTATTAACATTTTGCGCCTTCGATGTCGGAGGTAATTTTGGGTTAACAGCTTCTCTTACATTGCTATATATTTTCATATGTTTTTTAACAACATCTCTAGTACTGTTATCTGATTCGTATGTAGCAATTAAAATTTCATATCTATCTTGCGGATAATCAACTTTCATGAATCTTTCAATAGTTCTCTCGATTACAGTAGATTCATCGAAAGCTGGGATTAATATGGTTATGTAAGGATATTCACCATCTTCATATCTATCTCTAGCAATGTTCTTATGCTCAGATTTTTCATCATCTACATTGTATACAATTGCCATTGGGAATAATGCAAATGGTACATTATTTGATAGTCTATTTGACAACAAAGAAATGTAAAAAACAACCATATTGACATTACCAATCAAAAATATTACTTCTAAGAACCATAGAAGACTGCGTAAAATGTAAAATATTAAATTCATATTGGATCCTAAAACTGTCTTATAATTTATCGAAACAAATATATGATTCACAGCGTGCTGATTTATTTGCAATCGATGCCTTCAATGTAAGGCGCGAATATATAAATTATGTAAACCATTCTCAAATGATGAGAATACGTTTTAAAAGGCACAATCCTAAAATTCAGTGATTTGTTGATTTCTGCCAATTGAAAAGAAAATACTCTGGTAACAAATCCCTCCTTAAACCACAATCATCGAGATATAAAGCAATTTTAAAGTCAAAGACAAGAAAAATCAAAAATAGAATCAAAATCAAGTCATTATGACAAGCATAAATCGATAGGGTCTGCTATAACGGCGTGAAAGTGAGAAAATATATTTTAACAATTTATAAATGTATGATAAAATTGAAACGGGTGTATGAAAATCCAGCACAAGAAGATGGTATGAGAATACTTGTGGAAAGGCTATGGCCGCGAGGTCTTTCAAAAGAGCGTGCAGCAATAGACATGTGGTTGAAGGATATTGCCCCAAGTCCTGAACTGAGAAAATGGTTCTCTCATGACCTTGAAAAGTGGAAAGGTTTCTGTGAACGGTATAAAAAGGAACTTGATCAAAACAAAGACCAGATAAACATGTTGAAAGAAAAAATCAAAGAAGGAACGGTTACTTTTGTTTACGCAGCAAAAGATGAAGAACATAATAGTGCAGTGGCTTTGAAAATGTTTATTGAAAATGCTATATGAACGGGAAATTAAAATAGATAGACTCTTAACTGAAAGATCTAATTGAATTGTATTTGGTGATATAGGGGTAGTAGCAGCGCCGCAGCATCCTGGGGCCACGTAAGAGCCTATCCGATAAATAGAAGAACCATTACGCTCTAATAGAATAGGGGAATAATTACGGATGTAGGGGATGATAATCAGATACCAGACAAGTCCTGGAAAAGGATTGAACCATTAATACCGCTTCCGAAACCAAAGAAGAAGCCAGGAAGACCAAGGAAAGATAGCAAAAAGATAATGAGTGCTATATTTGAAAAGATCTGGTAGAGGAATATGGTTATACCGCTCATATTCGAAGTCGTGGAGAAGAGAACAAAGAAAAAAAAGATACCAGGTTATAGAGCAAGAAGGTGGGTAGTGGAAAGGACACATTCATGGCTGAATCGCTTTAGAAGGCTGCTTATACGATGGGAGAAGAAAATTGAGAATTATTCCGCAATGCTTCATTTCGCATGCGGGTGAATAACTTTCAGAGCGGCAAGACTTTTCAGATAGGCTCTAAGTAGAGGATAAATACAAATCATCAAGATTCACATCCTATCCTATCCACAATCTATCCAAGAATTCTTGAAATCCTCTACCTTTTTCTTTCATTGCTTTCAAGATTACTGTGTATTTAACTGAATTACAATAACCTTTACATATCATTGCCTGTATATTACAGAAAAGTGAAACAACACGCTGTCCTTCCGGAAAAAGTCAAAAGATACGAAGAACTCTTACGTAAAGCGTTGAAAGCTTTTGAGATAGCGGTACAGGAAAATTCCCATTTAAGTAAAGTTGCCCGGGATTATTCAAATATGGCCAGTTCCTATTACGATGATGGAATGCACTTTATCAAAGATGAGGATATGGTGAATGCACTTGTATGTTTCAGTTATGGACACGCGTGGCTGGACGCTGGTGTAAAACTCGGTGTCTTTAAAGTAAGTGATGAAAACCTGTTTACAATTTAATAGAGGAATAATAAAATGTCAAATTATATAGTTACACTTGAAGCCGCATGGCTTGTGAAAAGTGTAGAAAGTGTTGAAGATGCAATGAATATTGCTATATCTGAAGTTGGAAAAATGCTCAATCCTGATTTGAACTTCGTGGAAATAGAAGTGGGGACCACTAGCTGTCCGGCGTGCGGCGAAGCTTTCGACAGCGTATTTATGGCAGCAGGTACCGCTCTTGTGGGAATTCTGCTTGAAATGAAAGTGTATGATGCGGAAAATGAAGAGCATGCGGCAAGGATCGCAAAATCAACAATAGGTAAGGCGTTGATAAGCACACCTCTGGATGTCGTTGATGTCGATGAGTTCGAAGGTGGAAAAGAGAGTAAGGAAAAGAAAAAATCCTCAGGGAAACATTAATCAGGATGAAACTTGCAGCTCTTATTTCCGGGGGCAAGGATTCGTCATTTGCAATTTATAAAGCATTGCAGGAAGGTCATGAAGTCACAGATCTTGTAACGATAATACCCGCAAATGAAGATTCATACATGTTTCATTCTGCAAATATTCACCTCACCGAGCTTATCTCAGAAGCTTGCGGGATTCCCCTCACTTCTCAGATATCGACAGGCGAGAAGGAAAAAGAACTCGAAGACCTCATAAAAGCCCTGAAGTGTGTGAATGTTGATGGTGTTGCGGTGGGTGCTATCGAATCTGAATATCAGGCTTCCCGCGTGAGGCGGATTTGTGTTGAACTCGGAATAAAAATGTATGCGCCGTTGTGGCATATGGATCCTGAAAAGCTTCTTCGGGAAATGATCACCCTAATGGATATCAGGATGATAAAAGTAGCAGCAGCAGGGATGGATGAAGCGTGGCTTGGCAGGCACTTTGATGATAAGTTGATAGAAGACCTCAAAGCGCTTAACAGGAAATACAGGGTTCATATCGCGGGTGAAGGTGGCGAATATGAGTCGCTTGTTCTTGACGCGCCGTTCTACAAAAAAAAAATTGATCTTCTTGCGACCCGAAATATCTGGATGAAAGATCACGGGATCATGAAAGTGATAGCAGCAGAGCTTGGGGAAAAGTAACCCCCCACTCCCCCAACCCGCCTCATGCATTCCACACTAACTATGCATCATCATGCAATATAATTGATATAGTATCACTAATAAATAGTAAATTACTACAATTGTACTACTGAAGTATTACTTTTTGAACACTAATGTGAAAAGGTTTATAATAGATTAACTTAGTGATAATCTGGCGGTATAATGGTTGTTAGAAAAAATATTTCACTGGAGCCAATTCATCTTAAGAAACTTGATTCATTGATCACTAAACACAATGGAAATCTGAGCGCAGCTATAAGGGACGCCATTGATATCACTGAGATCTCGCTTCGGCGCTATGGTTCTGTCGAGGAGGCAATATCAAAAATTGCCTCTGATAAAAAAGAATTAACAGAAAGGGGAGAATCAATAGAATCAGGAAAGAACGTTCTTCTTGGAAGGCCTATTTTCCTCTGGATGCTTAAATCCACAAAAGGTATTCCACTTGAAAAAGAAATATTTGAAGAGGTGCTTGATCCCCTTAAAATCATCACGATACCAGACCTGGATAAGAGGATAAATGAAATAAGCTGTGAATCCGGTTGGAACAGCCAGATATCCATCTTTTGTATGGATTATATTAATCCGACTACTGCAACTGTTACCATAACAGGTGATAATGAATTTTATCGTGATTTTGTAGCCCATATTGTGGTAATGTTCCTTGTTAATAACAAATGCCTGGACATTGATGTTGTTCACAAACGAGCAACGACTCTCAGGATTGACCTGAAGTACCGTGAAAAAGGAACGCAACCTGTTGCAGCAATGAAGTACTTCGGATATTTGAAAGATGCAGTGAAGGAATTCAAATCCAGAGAAGAATTCTGGAAAAACCTGATGGAGATATACAGTTCTGTGAATTATAATATGGTCTCGCTTTATAAGGGGAATTATGAAGAACTGCTTGCTTGCGATCCACTCATGGACGCAGGCATATTCGAATCAATATCGAAAAAACATATTGCCAGTATTCCTCACCAGGATTTTTTGAAACTATTAAAAAAAACCGAAGAATCCATGTTGATAGTGGATAAGATCGAGATACTGGAGAACAGCATCAATATTTATCACAATTACAAGAACGAAAAAGCGATCAAGAATCTTCAGGATTATTACGTATCACTTCTAAAAGCAAACGGGCATGAATATGAAGCGAAATATTCCACGAGCCTTATAGTGTTAAATCATGTCTGCTGCAAGAGTTAGATCATTTAATTATTAAATTATTTTATTGAATTATTGAGTTATATTATTATTATCTTTCCTGCAATATCCTTGCATGCGGCCATGAACCGGGCAGGATTTACTGAAGGGAATGTATCTATCAAACAAATATCGGAACCCTTAGCTGCCGTATCAAGTTTGCGTATATCCCCATGATAAACGAAAACTTCTGATTTCCCTTGTGCTCTTGCAAGTAGCACTGGCTCATCTGCGATCAGTTTATCATAATCTGCGTTCTCAAAATTAATTTTAATCCCGAGGATACTTGAGTTCACTTTGATATTCAAAATGGTATTCTTGAGCGCAGGAAGCCAGGCATCATTGAGGATCACTTTCTTTGCGCCTGCAATAACGCATAACAGCCCGAGTGTACCCGGACCGCAAAATCCATCAACGACTATGGCATTTTCCAGTTCTCCCTTAAGGTAAAGTTCCTCCATTTTTGTAATTTTTGTGTTATTGAACTCTATGTGGATCAGTGACTGGTTCTTATAAATACACAATTCCCCGAACAATGATGAGATAACATCACATCGCATATCACATCCAGAAAGCAATTCATATGTATGCGGGGAGCTGTTGGTGTCAAGGATACCGATGCTCTGTGATTGCAGACCCTTTCTTTTGATCACTCCTTTAACTTCCGGTACTTTTTCGACAATTTCTATGGCAATGTCTTTTGTCACAGAATCCATAATAAGAACAAGGTTTTTTTCATTGAGCCTTGGCGGATATGGTATCTGATAGCCAAAAGAGATAAGCGGGGTTCCAACTTCACGAAGGGCTGCATCCTGGAGGAATCCTTTTTCTTTCAATATCGAAAGAACATTCCAGATGACAATATCCAGGTGCCTCTTTTTGCAATTAATACACAGGCCGAAATTTTTATCGATTTTTCCTGGTATCGGGGCATTTTTAACCAGCATTGGGTCGCGAGGACACAGGCCGCATGCCATATACATACTTAATATATCATCCAGCACTTTCTGGGCAGGAAGAATGCAATCCCCATTGCATGTCGGACATTTCATAGAATCATTCGGATATAAATTCGTTCGTGATTGATTTCTTTGGGACGCATGACTTTAAGGCGATATACCAGGTATAAGCAAATAATACTAGAATTATCATTCCCATCATATCAAGGAATTCAAAAAATACTATTGTGTCAGATGTGCTCAATCCTTCAAAAAATTCATGCGCCATGAAAAACGTACTGAACAAAAATATATATATGCAATTTTTTTTAAAAAAAGATTCTTTTACCAGGGATTTCAGGACTAACTCATTTTTATCTACATCCTTCCACAAAAACCATATTTGAGCTAATAAGAAAATAAAAATTAAATATGAAGAGAACATAAGAAATTCTACATATTTATATAAAATATAATTATTCATGCATCTAACTTCCTATAAACTTAAGGATAAATATTAAATGTGATAAACATTTCGGTGAATGCATTTACCAAGATCGGAAATAAACAACTCAATAGTATTCTCAGTAAGATGCGGCATTATTATCAATCTCATGGCTTTTGGGCTTCGCGTTAAAGAAGTAACCCAGCCCCTGGAACGCAATTTTTTCCTGACGTCATCAAGATCGGGTACGTCAAGCGCTACGATGTTCATTGCAGGCTCGATCAGCGGGTCAATTCCCAGGTCACAGGCGCCCTCCACAAGCCTGCCAGTCATTTTCATACATCTTTTCACAATTTTTTTGTATCCTTCTATTCCAAGATGCATCATAACGGCATATGCAGCCGCAACTGCTGCCCCGCTTCGTGTGCCAACCAGGGAATGCTGCTTCCTGATCGTCAGGTAGGGCGTATCGATCTCCAGTGGAAGAAGACAGGCTTCTTCCCTGAACAGGAGACCTCCTGCCGGAATGGTGGACATGCCCATTTTATGAGGGTCTGCTGTTATTGATGTAACTCCTTTCACTGAAAAATCAAAATCATATTTTTTATCAAGAAAAGGGATGACATATCCCCCAAAAGCTGCATCGACATGCAAGAACAGGTCATTTGACAACGCAAGTTTGGCCAGTTTATCTATCGGATCGATCTGGCCGAATTCCGTTGAGCCTGCTATACCAACAAGCGCAATGGTGTTATTATCGATAAGGTCTGAAACAGAGTCTATATTCACCTTGAATTCCGTATCAAGCGAAGCTTTTCTTATCTCTATTCCAAGAAGATCTGCTATCTTATCGAAAGAGAAATGGGCTGAAAATGGAATGATCATGTTCGGACGCTTCTTTTTGCTCATGTTCCTGGCAGTCCTCAACGCCTGGATATTGGATTCCGTGCCCCCTGTCGTAATGTAACCGCATGCATTATCATCACCGAGCATGCCTCCCATCATCTTTATTACTTTATCTTCAAGTTCCTTTGTCCCCTGGAATAAACCAAAGTCCCCCATATTTGATGCGATGAATTGCATGTGGGCTTTTACAGCTATAGGGTGGGGTTGTGTGCACATTGCACTCAGGACCTTATCGTAGGAAGTGTCTTTTTGCATAGCGTTATTAAGCATGGATAATACTTTCTTCTCAGAATGCCCTTTCTGGTTCATGTGGTGATCTCCTCTCGCCAATGAATTGGCGAGCATCCATCTTTATGCACTCGCATGGGTTTTCTCCATGTTCATCTGCATTTTCAGCCTGTCATCTCGGCATTGAATAGCTATGTTGTATCCAGCATTAATGTCTGCATCTATCTTACCACCATAATCATGAATTGAAACATTCTCACGCTTATTCCTTAATTCACGGAGTTTATTCCATTTCTGGGCTTCCTGTAACGATGATATGATATCATCATATTTTTCCAGAAGTTCTCTTTTTGCTGAATCCAACAATTGCTCTTCTTGTGGAAACGGTTCTGTTAACAGCACGGCTGCTATGGATTTATTCAATCCCCGGTTGATCCCACCGATGGAACTTATTGGTTTGTCCTCTACCACTTTAGTGATAGAAATATGAATATAATATTTCTTATTTTTCTTAATTATCTCGAAATCACCTATTTCTGCATCCTTAAGCTGGTTAAGATGATACTGAGCAGGATTTAAAGGAATGTCTATTGTATTGCCTTTTTTAAGGGTCGAGATGTGTATCCAGAGGGGAGTTAGTTTGCTCTTGCTTCTTTGTACTTTACCTGTCCTGTAATCTATTCTGCATGGGATTTTATTCTTAAAATCCGGTCTGGATGGTTCACGCCTTAGCAACTTCTCAAGGGATTTTTTGGTTTTTGCCAGTTCTTTCTCATCTCTTGCAGAAGATACACGAGATTCTGCTTTCTCAGCTTTCAGTTCCCACTGGATATGATGTTTTCGATATGATTTCCATGACCAGATTACTTTATCTATGCACTGGTCTATGAATCCAGCCGATAATCCGGTTTTCGAAGAAATATCATTATCCTTTACCAATTTTCTTACTGTTGGTCGGTCTATCTTCATTTCTTCAATGATTAGACCGGAAATAAGTCTGATACAATAAGTTATACGTGCAGTGAGATTATCCAGTATATCCTGTTTTGATTTCGTTGTGTTATAATGGATTGGGATTTTAAGCGATTTCTTGACAATCATCTTTTACCTTCTGCATCTCGATATATCTCATAACAATGTCTTTGGTAACATCGCCCATAGTGCCGCAATAATAACTTGGATTCCAGAGATGGCCTTTATTATACATTCTTTCCTAAACTCCCGAATACTTGCTTATAAAAGTTTGTTTATTGTAAGGGGTAGAGGAGCCAAAAGGGTCTGGATGGAATCCATGATGATGGTTTGTTACTGCTCCTCTATATTTTCAAATATGCCAGCTGGGATATAAATAATCCGACAATTTCAAGGATTATTTTTCAGTTTCTAAGCTATAACAATGTCTTTTTTAGTTTAAAATAGTTCATAGTATATTGAATAACAATAAAAACACTAAAAAATGCTTATTTTCACGAACTTTCGATAAATTCGTAGAACTTATCCCAGTCAAGTACAGTTGAGACACACCCTGCCTTCTCAAGAACGATACCAACACCAAAAAGGTTGATTTTCTCGCACATTTCAAGCCCTGCTTTTATTTCGGTCATACATCCAACCCCCAGTATTGCCTCTGGCTTGTGTTTTCGTACCAGCCGCCTGATAAAACTTGAACCTGGCACAATAAAAACCTTATAACCAAGCTTTTCTGCGCTTTTCTTGGCCTGTCCTATCTCACATGCACCGCAATTTTCACACTGCATACCCTCGGGACTCAGTTTGGATGGGCAGGTGATGGCTCTTAAGCATTGTGGCAAAAATATCAGCCGTTTATTGACTGGCGTGTCCCTGAATTTGCGCAGAGATATTTTGTTCTTAAGTGCTATACCCACATCATCTACAATGGAATCATCCATTTTGATAAGCCTGAATAAAGCCTTGACCAGGTTTTCAAGAAGAGTGATAGAGAAAAGCATAAATCCCGGGAAAATAAACTTCTCGGTCTTAAATGAATAAGCAATAAGCAGTGAACCCGTAATTGCTATTGTCAATAAAAAAGCCACAAAATATACTACAGCTTCGCCGATTATTGTGAAAAAAGGTTCAATTTCTATTGCCATTATATAGTATGAATATTTTTATCGGCTTAAAATTATCTGAAGGATGAATCAATTCAAATTAAATTTCAAGAATAGTATTTATTTCTTCAAGGGCTTTCGCATAAACCCCATTTCTCCTTAAATATGCAGCAAGCTTAAGGGGACGGTTGCCACCTGGGTGGTATGTGATAACTGCTGAAGGTGCGCACTGTTTTGTCATACCGATAAGACCGTTCACATCCATGTGGTCGCTGATATTGATAGTAGGAAATTTGATATCCTTTCGTCCTGTCAGTATGAATTTCATTGCGCAGGTGAGGCCGGAAATTTCACCCGGTGTGGTTATTTTAATACCGCAATTGCTATCAAGATCAACAAGCTGCCCCGCATCTTTCATTAATCCGTCAGTAAGCGCATGAGATACCGGATCCATACCGATCTTTCCCGAATAACCGGATTCACGAATTAGTTTGACTGCGCGTTGAGCCTTCCCGAATGCATAAGCGCCAAAAGCAACATCATTGGGCGATTCTTCCAGTGATTCTCTGAATGCACCCAGATCATCTTCGAAATGACATTTCGGATCATCTGGATCCCCATAATTTGCTTCCGTGACAAGACAATCGCAGTCTGGCAGGTCTTTTGAATCTTTGACATCCCCGGTGACCATGATTCTTGTACCCACATCATTTTTCCAGTAAAAAGCGCATGATCCTATTGTATGATGTGTAGGATATGTTTTTACTTCAACGCCAGCAATATCAATGCTGTCACCGATCTTGAATGTTCTTCCGGCATATTTCTTTCCGTAAAGGATTTCAAGTGCCTTCGCAGTTTCCTGTGAACACACAGTGTTCTTTGAGAGCATTGCAGACCTGCCATGATGGTCTGAATGTGCATGGGTTATAAGATATGCATCAGGCTGCTGGGAACGGGAGTTCGTAGTATCCACGGAAAAAGTCAGCCGTTTCCCTGCATTGAAAACAAGTGAAATATGAGGTTTGAATCCCTTATCTGTCCTGTGCCTGATCGGCAGCACACCAAGGTCAAATAAAGGTTTCAATCAAACCACGCTATTTTAAGGCTGCGTTCAAATCCGATTCAAGAACATTCGCGCGGGTTACACCGGTATATCGCTTGAACACGGCGCCATCTTTTTCAATTACCAGTGTAGGGATTGCATGCACTGTGAACTTAGCGGCCAATTCATTATTGTTGTCGACGTCAATTTTCTTGAATTCAACTTTACCCTCGAATTTTTTCTTAAGCTCTTCGATGATCGGATCCTGCATCTTGCAGGGACCGCACCATTCTGCAAAAAAATCCATTAGAACAACTTTACTCATTTGATTTCCTCCTCTTGAAGCAGATTTTGCACGATTTGCATTTTTCTTTAATCGGCGTTTTTTTCTCCGCTTTTTTATCTGACATATTTTTTACCTGCTACGATACCTAATAATACACTTATGATTTAAAATTGTTGCCCATTTGGTGTTTGATAATAAAGCCTTATTTTGGTTCCAGGTCTTCGAGAACTTTTATTATTTCTTCAATATCAGGCAACTGTGAAACTGGATAAACCTTCACAAATACCACCCTTCCATTTTCATCAATAATAATATTCGCCCGTTCGGAAAATCCTTCTTTTTCCCTGAATATCCCATAAAGACCAGCAACTTTGCCATGGGGCCAGAAATCAGATAGAAGCCTGGTATTTTTTATTTCAAGTTCTTTTGCCCATGCTTTTTTTGACGGGACCGTATCCACGCTTATACCCAATGCTACTGTATTTAATTTCTCGAATCTTTCCCGATTTTTTTCAAGCGATTTCATCTGTTCGGCACAGACCTTTGTCCATGCAAGCGGATGAAAAGACAACAGTATTCTTTTGCCTTTAAAGGAGGATAGACTGATTTCATTGTCATCCTGATCGCTTAAACTGAAATCTTTCGCTTTGTCACCAATTTTTACTATACCCATTATTTAAACTCCTACTATTCTAAAATTATACACTCCAACAGTAATTAGTAATATTGGATTTTCTGGTATTAACTTTTGTTATTATCATCAGGCAGCTTTAAATACTACATTTGCATATTATGATTATAATGCAGGTGGAAAGATGAGACTGAGTAAAAACAACTTGTTAGTAATAGGAATAATACCAATAATTATTGGTTTGATAATATTTTATAACTTCATAGCAGCTATTAATATTTTACAACCCGGCGGAATGACAACAGCTATGGTCTATTATCAGTTGCTTGGAATTGCAACTGCAATGTTTGTGGGTGCTGTCGTTTACTGGGTAATACTTGTTTATTACATTTATCTGATACAGGAAAATGAAGTTTTCATACAGGATAACTTTACACAGCTGGCAGGAAGCGGGACAGCTCATCTGCAAAATGCCAAAAAGCTGATCTCCCAGGTCCTGCAGGATATAAAATCTACTGAGTTAAAACAGCATCAGTAGATTTATTGATTTTTTATTTAATCTATTTTATTTTATTATTTTTAAGATCTATTTCAATACATTACTTGCAGCTTCTACACCAGGCCCCATTTTCTTGACCACATCATTCTTATGAAGAACAATTTCCACTGCCTGTACCGTGCTTAAAATATCCAGCTTACTGATATTGCCCATGCTGCCTATCCTGAATATCTTGCCTTCAAGAGCGCCCTGGCCGCCTGAAACCTGGATACCTAATTCCTTTATCCCATTTCGCAGTTTCTTATCATCGATACCTGTAGGTATTTTCATCGCTGTTACTGTATTTGAGTATTTGCTGTAATTGTTCAACTGCGGGAACATTTCGACATTCATGGCATCGGCTGCCGCCCTGAGCGCTTCTGCAAATTTTGCATGTCTCTTGATTCTGGCTTCAAGTCCTTCTTCATTTACGATACGAAGCGCTTCCTGCATTGCAAAGAACAGGGATACTGCAGGAGTATAAGGTGTCTGGGCTGTATCTTTATTTGCTGATTTTTTATAAGCTTTAAGATCTATATAATAAGGAGGCTTATCAACTATGGATTCCCATGCTTTCTTGCTCACAGATATTGCAGATAATCCCGGAGGTGCGCCTATGCACTTCTGGGAGCCTACGACCGCAATATCCACACCCCATTTATCAACAAGAACTTCATCACCGCCAATAGTTGTCACACCGTCCATGATAAATATGGCGCCGTATTTTTTCGCCAGGTCGCCTATTTCTTTTGCAGGATTCTTGATGCCAACTGATGTATCATTATGAACAAGAGTAATTGCTTTTGCTCCTTCTGCCAGTGCGCTTTCAACACTGTCAAGTTCAATGGATTCACCTTTTGTCCAGTCAAATTTTACAGCCTTTACTTTACCGAAGCGTTCCCCGATCTCCCTGAAGCGTTCCCCGAATTTCCCGTTCTCAATTGTTATAAGAGTATCTTTTTCCCCGATTACGTTGCTGACCGCAGCCTCCATGGCACAGCTCCCCGACCCTGTAATTATATACATGTCGTTTTTGGTGCCGAAAAGCTCCTGGAGCGTTGTTCGGCATTCGCTGTACATGTCCCCGAATTCCTTGCCCCGATGCCCGATAATGGGTCTGGACATGGCTCTTAATATCCTTGGCGCAACGGGCACAGGACCCGGTATCATCAATAAGTTATTTTCAAGATTCATAAGATATCTCCTGATTTTTTCCTATACAACTAACTTGCATGTATATCTTTTGCAGTGATATAGGGATTATGAGGTAAAAAATGTATCAAAATGCTAAATTAAAAGTGGAACTAATTCAGCATCCAGATAATTCGGCTCCTGGTTGATCAACAGCGTCACGCTCTCGTTCTGAAGTGCCACGCAAGCAGCGCCATAAAGACAAAGATCCCTGAGGGGAACGGTGTCTCTTTCGCCGGAGCGCCCGTTCCTGCTATTTCCGGCGCGGGGGGTCGTGGCGGCGCCGGTGTACTGCTAGTCGGGGATGCAGGGTTGGCTATGGTGAATTGGATTTTCTTATCTTTCATTCCTTTAAACTTATATTCACTTACTTTGCATGATGCACTTAGAATCGCGGGATTGACATCACAAAAAAGAGGTCTAATCTTTTGTTAGCTTACTTACTAACTCAATGTTTCCCATTAGATCTATAGTCAAGTTCGAAAATAACCGGAATATTCATGAAAAAATAAAACCGCAGATGAACGCAAATAAATGCGGATGTATCGCCATAAATCTGCGTTCATCTGTGTTCATCTGCGGTTAAAATACTACGAAGATTTAAGAATTATGCTATAGCACAATATAATTTTTCATATCCAATAAAGCCTCCAATATGCTTTGCCAGGTATATTGCATCCACAAGAGTAACTTTTCCATCGCAGTTTATGTCACCATCAGCATAAATGACCTCATATCCGCTAAAGCCCCCAACATGCTTTGCCAGGTATATTGCATCCACAAGGGTCAATTTGCCATCACCATTTATATCGCCAGGAATCGAATTTGGCAACGTTAGCTGAACATCATCGATGTACCATCCTTTGCTTACATATCCAAAGGGGTTAAAAGGAGCGTGGAAAAAAGCAATTCTTATCTTTTTTCCAGCATACTGCGTTAAATCTCTATCAGCTAATGACCAGACTGGGCTT
>CABMCA010000100.1 GCA_902384525.1 uncultured archaeon | reverse complement strand
GAATTGAAAGACCTGATTCAAGCTAATTTTAAAACATTTTCGAAGAGTTTAAGCTTTGCATTGGGTTGGATCGGATTATTCTTGTTTGGAACAAATTATTATCATATGTTATGCGTGTAACTATAGTATCGCATTACATATGATTTAAATATATAGGCAGTATTATCTGAACTTACAAATACAATCTGACAAAACACAAAATCTATCTTACCTTCGTCCCTTCCTTCACCTCTTTCTCCGGCATCAGCAGCACTGCGCCCTCAACATCCGCGGCAAGCACCATGCCGCAGGATTCCACTCCGAAGAGCTTTGCAGGCTTCATATTTGCCATCACAACGACCTGCCTGCCCACAAGGTCTGAAGGATCATGGGATTTTGCGATCCCGGCAACGATCTGGCGCTTCTCGCCAATATCCACTTCCAGTTTCAGCAGTTTATCCGAACCCTTGATGGGCTCTGCCGACAATACTTTCCCGATCCTGATATCAAGCTTCTGGAATTCTTCGTATGTTATTTCAGTCTTCTCCTGCTTTGCTTCTTCCTCATGCTTTTTCTCTTTTGACATTGCAATCTTTATCCTTTTATCAAGGATCGCTTCCATTTCCTTGATCTTCTTATCTTCAATTTTTGTGAATAATATCTCAGGTACTTTTAATTCCCCGGCAGGTATCTCGATTAGCGCATCCTCAAACCGCGCGCTGTGAACATCCCCTGAAAGTCCAAGCTGTTTCCATGCCTTTTCCATATTTCCCGGAAGGATGGGCTCAAACAACAATATTAGCGCCTTTCCTATCTGGAGGCAATTCTTAACAACACGGGCACATTCATCTTTATCTGTCTTTATGAGCGCCCAGGGCTCTCTGGACTGGAAATACGAGTTTCCGTATGCAGCCAGTTCCATCATTGCATCCGTAGCCTTCTTGAACTCGTATTCATCAAAAGCTGAAATTACGGTTTCAATAGTCGCCCGTATTTTTTCAAGTATTTCTTTATCGATTTTGCCAGCCGGGACAGCGCCGAAATTCTTCTGGGCAAAATGCTGCGTCCTGTGCAGAAAATTACCAAGCACTCCCACAAGTTCGTTGTTGACCTTATCCTGGAACACTTTCCATGAAAAATTTAATTCTTTTGTATGGGAAGTGTAATTTGCGATATAATACCGCAAAAGGTCGGGATGGAAACCATGATCAAGGTAATCCTCATCCACCCATACCACGTACCCGCGGCTCTTTGAAAATTTCTTATCATCTATTTTCAGCATGCCTGAAGCAACAACAGCCCACGGCGGGGTGTAACCTGCTCCTCTTAGCATTGCAGGCCAGAATATGCAATGATGATATGTGATATCTTCGCCTATGAAGTGAATAATGCGCGAATCGCGCCGCCAGTATTTTTCCCAGTCTCCGCCTGTTTTTTTTGCCCATTCCTCTGTGAACGAGATGTAACCTATCGGGGCATCCACCCAGACATACACAACCAGGTCTTCATGACCGGGGAACCGGACGCCCCATTCGAGATTTCTCGTGATGCACCAGTCCTTCAATTCCTTTGCCCATTCTTTTGCATAATTGATGGCATTGGATGTACCCCTGAGTGTTTGAAGATAATCCGAAAGGAAGCCTCCAAAAGACGACAGCTTGAAAAAGAAATGCTCCTGCTCACGATACTCTGCGGGATTCCCGCATATGCGGCATTTTGCCTTCTTGATCTCACCGGGTTCAAGATGTTTTCCGCATCCCTGGTCGCATTCGTCGCCGCGTGCAGGTTTTCCGCAATAAGGGCATATCCCTTCAACATACCTGTCAGGAAGGAATCGCTCATCATACGGGCAATAGGCAAGTCTTATGACCTGAGGATAGACATACCCCCTGTCGATCAGCGCTTCCACAATGCTGTTCGTTCTTGCATGGTTTGTGGGTGAATCGGTATTACCGAAGATACTGAATTCCACTTCCATCGCTTTGAAAATACTCTCAAAATGCTTATGGTATTTATTAACAAGTTCTGTTGGAGTTGTCTTTAGCTCCTCTGCATTTACTACGATCGGAGTACCGTGGGCATCAGAACCGCATACGAATACTGCCTCTTGCCCCTGTTTCCTGAGAGACCGTACAAAAATATCTCCTGGCACATAAGTACGCAGGTGCCCTATATGGCATTTACCATTAGCGTAAGGAAGCCCGCAGGTAACAAGGACAGGTTTATCAGATGGAAAGTTTGACATGGGTGCTACATGGGATTTCTTTATAAAATACGTTTCTGTGATGTGCACCCATTCAATATATTTAAGGCACTCGTTATTTCAGTCCCTGTACCTTGATACTAACAATAGAATCAGCAATACTTCTTAACTCATCCTCCGGGATATTGAAATTCTCAAGAATTGCATTTGCTGTCGGGTCATTTGCCATTAACTCTATCGGATATTTTGTCTCATCGATTATCCTGACATCTTTGAATCCTGCACCTTTGATTGATTTTATGTATTCCTCCTTCTTAATCGCACCCGAAAGACATCCGATATACGATTCAACTGAATTCTTAATGACCTCAGGAAGCTCTTTTAGCAATACAATATCAGAAACCATGAACCTGCCCCCCGGTTTTAGGACTCTGAAAGCCTCTTTGAAAACCTGCTTTTTATCAGGAGACAGATTGATCACGCAGTTGGATATGACAGCATCAATCGAATTATCCGCAGCAGGCAGGTTTTCGATCTCACCAAGCCTGAATTCCACATTCGCGTATTTCCCATTCCGGGCATTTTCCCTTGCTTTTTCTAACATCTCAGGAGTCATATCAACACCTATGACTTTCCCGCTGGCTCCTACTTTTTTTGCTGCAAGGAAACAATCAAACCCGGCGCCTGAACCCAGGTCAAGAATAATTTCACCAGGCTTAAGTGTTGCCAGAGCTACCGGATTTCCGCATCCAAGCCCAAGATTTGCGCCTTCAGGAACGGATTCAATTTCATCTTTTCCATAGCCTATTTTCTGGCTTATTTCTACCGCCCTTCCTTCGCTCCCGCAGCAGGAAGTTACAGGTGAACAGCATGATTTCCCTTTTGTCGCAATTTTCGCATAGCCTTCCCGAACATTCTTTCTTATATCTTCTTCTTTCATTTTGATCTCTCCTGTTTCATTTTAGAGCACATCTTTTATCAATGGCCCAAGCATGTCTTTTACTATTCCCGCAAGTTCTTCGGCCTTGATCAGAGTAAGACAGCTTATCTTCCCGTCCTTTTCCCAGCTCACAACCGCCAGTTTATCACCCGCATGGATATTTGCCCTTTCTCTGATCTCTTTTGGCAGCACCATTTGTCCGCGTTCATCAACGCTAATCATGGATTCTACCTTACAGCAGCTTGATCTGGCATCGGATCCGCAGCAAGATTCGTTTTTATCTTTTTGGGTCATTTTCGTCCTCAGTTTAAGAGGGATTCCTGAATATTTATACTTTACTGATTAATCAGAAAAATCTGAATCGGTGGAAAAAAGAATGAAAATCAGCGAATACCGATATATTTGCGAAGGTCAGCTATCCCCACTTTCTTTGTCAGATTATCGACCCAGGTCGAGTTTAACTCCCAGCCCAGGTCTAATTGCGAATAATAGTAGAGAGTTCCAAGAAGCCCTGTTGCCTCAAGACGCCGGGATGAGTTCATCACTTTTATCTGGGGAAAGTACCTCACAGTTCCAAGCCTGCCGATCCGCCTGCTGAAATCAACATCCTCGAGCAGGACGTTATGGTATCCCCCACATTTAAAATATGCATCACGCCGGACTATTGTATTGAATCCGGGTAGAGTTACAGAATTCAATTTATCCCGCAATGAAAAATATTCATTGGCAACACTTTCAGCGAATTTTATTTTATTTGATCGTTCTGAGAATTTAAAACCAGTTGAGAATGCGATAAGATCAGGATTGGTTTTGAATGTTTCGTATGTGTAGGCAAGAAAATATCCCAGGATAATGGTATCTGCATCGATGAATACAAAATATTTGCTATTATCATTTGAATTCATAGCGCCAAAATGCCTCGTTGCCCCGATTCCGGGTTCCTCACACCTGAGCACAAGGTCAGTGTATCTCTTTGCGATATCCAGGCTTCCGTCAGTGCTTCCATTATCAACCACTATCAGCTCGAAAGGTATGTTTGTGTTCTGGTTAACGATCGAATCAAGCGTTGACTCAAGGTATTTGGCCTCATTAAGGACTGGAACGATGACTGAAATTTCCGGAGCTATGCTTTTATCCATAATTTTCTCCAAATATTAGAGATTTCATGTAGCTAAATGTTATTAAAGTTGCCCATTTATAATTAAAAGAGTATTCAAGATTTTGGAGTGTTGGATACGCAAAACGAAATAATATCCGTACTCTGTACTTAGATACAATAGAAGAATATAACTATGATTATAAGTATGTAACATAATATAAAAGGAGGTGATAAAATGTCAGGATGCAATCCAATAACATATCATAACGTTCCACCGGATGTATTTACATGTATGAAACAAAAACTTGAGATCTCTGGAATTCATGTTCCGCCTGGGAACAGTGGCGACATGGAGGGCAGTGGTGTTAAGGCACACTTTGAATGGGATGGAGTACAAAATCTAACGATAACGATAAAAAGTATACCATTTATAGTAACTTGTGGCTATGTAATCGGAAAAATAACCGACTTTGTACATCAATGTCACGGTAACGAATAAAATTGGATTTTGAAAAAATTTTTATTTTTTTTAGCAGTATATTACGCTAATCATTTCAGAAAAAAAGAAGCCAAGGTCCGGAGTCGAACCGGATTGGAATCGCTCTGCAGGCGATTGCGTGGCCGTTCCGCCACCTTGGCAGGGGGAGTAACGCTACATATTCATAATAGATAATAAGATTATCGCAATAGGCAATGCAGATATTTTGCAGTCCCATAATACAAATCATGTTTCCAGGGCTTTCATGAACCTTTTTTTTATTTCATTAGCAGAAAAGGGGATCTCTTTACACCTGGCATTCGCTGGTTTTACGATTACATGAATGAACTGTGCTTTGCGCCTCAGGGCTTCGCTTAGATCATCCTGAGAATGCGCTTTTACTGTATCGTTTATCCCGCTTGCTTTTGCCAGTAGTTCAAGGTCGATCAGGCTTTGTGTACATGTCTCCTGGTTCCCGGTTGAGCCATATGATGCATTGTCAATAGCAATAATTGTAAGGTTTGTAGCTGGATATTCACCAATGCTGATAAGGGCATTCGGATTCATGAGGAGACTGCCATCCCCATCAATAGCATATACATGCTTTTTTTGAATGATCGAAAGACCAAGACCTATTGATGAAACAAGCCCCATTGAACCAAGCATATAAAAATTGAGCTCCCTGTCCCTTATCTCAAATAATTCCTTTGATGGGATGCCCAGGTTGGCGACGATTATATCTTCATTTTCATTATTAATAGTTTCCACGATAGTCTTGATGGCTTCGTATCTTGTTAATTCCGGTTTTTTTATGGTTCCCTTGAATTCCGAATTGACATTCCTTGAGCAAATCTGCGAAGGTTCTGGAATTTCGCATGTTGAACCCTCCCAGATAGCAGGAGAAACAAGGATCACATGCGGATGAGAGTTACTGAAGGATTCTTTGATCGCTTCATCCAATCGCTCGATTTCTTTTAGTGATTCTATGATCGTAAACTTAATTCCTGAAGATGCCAGGATCTCAGGCAACCTTCTCCCAAGCTGCCACTGCGCTTCTATTGATTCTTTATAAACACCGCGCCAGCTTGCGATTATCGGAAGAGGGATGCTGTATGTAAGGTTAAGTGAAAGAAGAGCATTTATCATGTTGCCGATGCCAGTACTCTGGATGACCATGACAGGCCGCCCCCCGCCAAGATAAACACCTGCGCATATCCCTGCACCATTCTCTTCCCGCGTGAGAGGAATTGTCTTTATGTTTCGGGCAATAAGCGGAAGCAGCGCCTTGATCCGGTCACATGGGAGTGTAGCTGCAATATCGATCCTGTTTTGTTTAAGTATATCGACGACTTTCTGTTCCGGGGTATCTGCATTCATTTATATTTATCTATGTTTTTTATGATGATGCAATTATGTTGATCCAGTATTAAATTATCCCTTCCAGGGGAACATTCGCATTCTCAGCATATGCAGATGGTTCGATCTTATAAAGTTTATGATCCTGTTCAACGCGTTTTACTCCGCCGCCAGTGATATTTAACACGATATAATCATCCTTTTTCACTTTTCCGGCATCTACCGCTTCGATCAATGAGGCAACGGCAACTCCTGCTGGCGGGAAGATATCAATACCTTCAAGATCTTCAAATAATGTTACACCATTCTTCGCAGCATCGTTGGATATCGCATACATACTGCCGTTTGTTGCACACAATGCATCATAGACACCCCCGGATACTGAATATGGCGGTTCCCTGTTGGAAAGGATATCGGCATACATCTCATGAATGAGTTTTTTTGGCTCAGGCATATCGATATCTTTTATGATATCGCGCCGCCCGGCTTTCCATGCATTGTACATGGGTACAAATGGAAGGTTCTGGGAAAGATGAAGTTCCGGGAGCGCTTTACCAAATCTTCCGTCTTCAAGTAACCTGAGTGATGCTTCCCATGCTGCTATTCCTCCTGTTCCGCTTCCTATTGCCTGGAAATAATGATCCGGTATCCGTTTCATAAAAACCGATGAATCAAGCATCACTGTTCCCATACCGTCTCTTCGTGCCACGTTCCTTGCACCGCCTTCAGCCTGCATACCTGGGGCGGCGGAAAGTCTTTCTGCAAGGTGGATGGAATCCGTATAGTCGCAGTTATTACCCATTTGTATAAAATGAATTGAATCAGTGGGCTCTTCCGGCAGCCACATTCTTGATATTCCGCTTCCGGGCACCACGATATAAACATTTACACCAGTCATTGCAGACACATGGGCAAAAGCCCGCGCCGTATTCCCGGCAGAAGCAAGAACAAGGGATTTACCTGCGCTCCTGAATTTAGTGAGCGTTGGGAAAGCCTCCAGTTCCTTGAAACTGCATGTTTTGATGTTAGCTCCCCTTTCGGGCCAGTAGCCATTAAAACCTATGAAAAGGTTATTAAGTCCCAGGTATTGCGCAAGTTCCGTGCTTCTGTATGTGACCGGGCCTGAATCAGTGGTGATGAGCTCATTAACAGGCAGCCAGTCATGAAATTTTCCAATTCCGGGAACATCTTTTAATTCAAGTTTTTTGTTCCTGTAATTTGTGCGCAACAGGCCATTGTCAGAATCACATTTGAGGCGGTCGTTAAAATAAGCTGTATTACAGCCTGTACATACAAGATCATATTTCTGGTTATCGGGTATT
Source organism: uncultured archaeon (assembly GCA_902384525.1). Classification (GTDB taxonomy): domain Archaea; phylum Halobacteriota; class Methanosarcinia; order Methanosarcinales; family Methanoperedenaceae; genus Methanoperedens. The sequence goes on along the minus strand of CABMCA010000100.1, from coordinate 41,619 downwards.
GAAATAGCAGGACGATGATTTGAAAGGCTCTCACGGCATACGGTTTCACTTATTGTCATAATTAATAGTTTCAGTCGATGAGTATATAATTTTATCCATTGGATGCACGAAATTGCCCGTATAAGGACATAATTTTTTATAAAAAATACGATCGTCCAATCAGTACAAATGGCACATAACAAAATGCCCTTTCCCGACCTCTTTCATTCCAGGCTCAATTATATTACATCTTTCCAGCTTTTTTTCACACCGTGTATGAAATCTGCAACCTGGCGGCGGATTTATTGGTGAAGGAACTTCTCCTCTTAAGATTTTCCTGTCCTTGCTGCCCGGAATCGAAGATAATAATGCCACAGTATAGGGATGCAGCGGATTCTCAAATAACTCATCCTTACTGGCAAGCTCCACGATCTTTCCAAGATACATAATTGCCACCCTGTCGGAGATATAGCGGATGACATACAGATTATGGGCGATGAATAAATACGAAAGCTTAAGCTCTGTTTTTAGCTCCATCAGAAGGTTCAGGATCTGGGCCTGTACTGAAACATCAAGAGCGCTTACAGGTTCATCTGCAACTATCAATCCGGGATTAACAGCAAGGGCTCTTGCAATGCCTATTCTTTGCTGCTGGCCCCCGCTTAGCTCATGCGGATATCTTGTGATAAAATCAGGCTCAAGACCAACTTTTGTAATTAACTCCTCAACAATACTTTCCCGACTTTCCCTGCCGCCGATATTATGAATGACCAATGCCTCCTCGATCGAATTCCCTACCGTCATTCTCGGATCAAGACTGGATTTTGGATCCTGGAATATTATCTGGCATTCTTTCCTGAACTCTTTTAACCGGTCTTTTTTGAAATTGGTAATATCGCTACCCCTGAACAATATCTTTCCGGAATCAAGTTCTTCAAGTTTTAAAATGGTTCGCCCCAAAGTGGATTTACCGCATCCGGATTCACCTGCAAGGCCAAGTGTCTCACACTTCCTGATCGAAAATGAAACACCATCAACTGCCTTAACGTCATCTCTTTTTTTTGAAAAAAAACTGCGATTTACAGGATAATATTTCCTGATGTTCTCAATGTCGATCAGGTTATTCATGATTATCCCCATATAGGAAGCAGCTGACATAATGTGCTTCCTTGACCATGTTTAGAGAGGGTCTCTTCTTCCTGCAAATTTCCATTGAGTGGATGCATCTTGGATGAAAAACGCATCCCTGAGGTAGATTTATTAAATTCGGTATCGTTCCGGGAATTGGAACGATTTCCCCGTGATCGGAGGGCAGACACCGTATCAATCCTTTCGTATATGGATGTAACGGATTTGACATTATATCTTCTCTGCTTCCTTTTTCCACAATCCTTCCTGCATACATAACAACTATGCTATCCGCTATTTCGGATACTACCGCAAGGTCATGTGTTATATAAATAATTGACATGAAAAATTTATTGCGAAGCTCTAAAAAAAGGTCAAGGATCTGCGCCTGTACTGTCAGGTCAAGAGCAGTTGTTGGCTCGTCCGCAATCAACACCTCAGGATGGCATGCCAGTGCCATTGCAATTACAACTCTTTGTTTCATCCCACCTGAAAACTGGTGGGAGTAATCATGATACCGTTCTTTAGCCATTGGAATTCCTACAAGTTCCAGAAGTTCGATAGATTTTGATGTAGTTTCATTTTCATTGACGCTTTTATGTGCGGTTATAGCTTCGTCTACCTGGTATCCTATTGTGAAGATAGGATTAAGAGAAGAATGCGGGTCCTGGAATACCATGGCAATTTTATTGCCACGCACATCCTGCATTTGTCCGGGGGAAAGTCCAGGAAGATCCCTGCCATTCAGGATGATTCTCCCGTCAATTATTTTCCCGGGACTTTCTATAAGTCGCAGGATGGACAACGCCGTTACGGTTTTTCCGGAGCCTGATTCACCAACAATGCACAGGAGTTCTCCTTTCCGAAGATCAAAGGAAATATCATCAACTGCCTTTACAGTTCCTTTTTTTGTAAAAAAATAGGTCTTAAGATTCTCAACAGATAAGATTGATTCCATATACATTTCCCTCATTCACTTTTAGGATCAAAAGCATCACGAAGACCTTCTCCCAGGAAATTAAATGAAATAATAGTAAGGAATAACATAATTCCAGGCTCAACTGCGATCCACCATGCGGTCTGGATGTCATTCTGTCCTGCATTTAAAATATTTCCCCAGCTTGCAACCTGCGGGTCCCCAAGACCTATAAAACTCAAAGCAGCTTCAGCAAGGATCGCCCCCGGAATTGTGAGGGTTGCAAGTACGATTATTGAACTGATCGTGTTGGGGAGAAGGTGATGGAAAACTATCCTGAAATCGCTTGCCCCAAGAGCTTTTGATGCCATTATGAATTCACGCGTCCGAAGGGACAGCGTCTCGCTTCTTACCAGCCGCGCCGTTCCTGTCCAGCCTGTGAGACCTATGGAAAGTATTATTAATGTCAGGCTGGAGCCGAACATATAAACGATAAGTATCAGGAGAAGAAGGAATGGAAAAGTCATCATAATGTCTGTAAATCTCATCAGGATGTTATCTATGATCCCTCCGAAATAGGCTGAAGTTACACCTACCATCGCACCTATTATTATCGCAAGACCCGTGGCGAACAAACCAACAAGCAAAGAAACCCTGGTCCCTGAAATGAGCTGTGATAGCAAATCCCGTCCCATGCCATCAGTGCCAAGAGGATGTTCCCATTTTCCCCGGACATGAGTTGTAATCAAGCTTCCTGCTTCAGAACTGAATTTTGATTGTTCTACGGAAAAACCGATGGGTGGAAGGTTCTTTTCATCAAAATTCACAACAGTTGGGCTTACAGTGAAAAATGGACCGATAGCAGCTAATAAAATGAGAAATATAATAAATGCCAGGCCAGACATAGCAAGTCTATGCCCTTTTATTCTTTCCCAGTAGTATGTTGTGATATTCATATTTTATTCATACCTTATCCTCGGGTCTAAATATGTATATGCGATATCTGCTACAAGATTAAAAAATAATGTTACAAATGCCCCTATCAATGTAACGGCGAGCACAACAGAATAATCATCGGAAAAAACAGCCTTCAGGGACATCCATCCAAGACCCGGTATCCCGAAGATCACCTCGGTAATATATGCGCCCCCGAAAAAGATGCCGCTCATATCGAGCATGATTATCGTAACAACAGGAAGGAGGGCATTACGAAAAACATGCCTTCTTAAAACTATACTTTCAGGGAGTCCTTTTGCTCTTGCCGTTCTTACATAGTCCTTGTTCATATTTTCAAGCATCGAACTTCTCACATACCTGCTGTATCCTGCCATCATACCAGTAGCAAGAGTCATTACAGGTAATATCAGGGCATATAGATTGGAAAGTGAGAACATGGGAAGACCTGTATCATAATATGTTTTGAACCAGCCGAGTTTGACCGAGAAAATAAGGATCAGCATCATCCCGAGCCAGAAATTAGGAATAGAGATGCCTGCAAATGAAAAAAATGTCGTAATGTGGTCTGCTGTTGTATTCTTCCTTGCGGCTGAAAATATCCCAATAGTTATTCCGAGCAATATCGCGACTATTGAACTAAGGAGAATAAGCTGGAAGGAATATACCCAGTGAGTGCGGATAAGGTCGCTGACAGGCATTGAAGTACTGAATGACCAGCCCCAGTCCCCGTGGAGAAGGGAAGTGATGTAAGTGAAATACTGCTCATAGAGCGGGCGGTCAACACCGTAACGGGATTCAATGGCAGCCGCAACCTGGCTCACATTATGCCCTGCTCCGAGAGTTGCAAGATATTTATCGGCCGGGGAATGCGGGCCGATCCTCATCAGGAAAAAGGCGGCGGTCATAACACCCCATGCGATAAGGATGGTGTGAAGGAGCCTTTTTGCGATGTAGGATTTCATTGACATGCTGATGTGAAATATGTGGTGAGTGTATTTAGGTTTTGGGCATTCAAATATAGAAAAGAGTTTAACAAAAAATTTAATAGCAAGAGTTACATTTTAACAGATTGGAAAATATGGAAAAATTCAATGTTACAGCTATAATCTGGCAGGAAGATGATGTATATGTCTCAAAGTGCCCTGAGCTTGAAGTTGCCAGTGCGGGTGACACGCCTTACATTCGCCAAACAAATTCACTTCCACTATTGGTGTGGCAGTGTGAGCAAACTTCCTTCTATTTCATCTGATATGATTTTAAAGCGGCTCTTTAAAGCCGGGTTTGATTAGGCTCCAATCAGAAGTAAAGGTAGTCATACGGCATTGATAAGAGTAGGCAATCATGGTGATAAGTATCTTGTTATCATTCCAAAAAGAAATCCTGTTCCAAAGGCAACTTTGATTTCGATTATCAAGCAATCAGGGTTAACAAGAGAAGAATTTATTAAACTGATGGAATAAGTTTTGTTTCTTACGCTCATACTTTCTTTTTGGTCAGTTTCTTTGCAGTCTTATAGAGTGCAATTCATCCAAAATACCATTCCTGGTAATTATAGCTCATACTTATACCCGGCTCTATTCCCTTCACATTTGTCTTATAGGCAACATTCGCAGCCGGATATGCCAGGAAATCAAGGGGCTGGTCATCTGAAATGATCTTTGATAACTCTGAATATATCTTTTTCCTTGCATTTATATCAAGCGCTTCTTTTGAGCGTGCTTTCTTGAACAGGGCATCAACCTGTGGGTTCGAGTATCCATAAGTATTCAGGCCCCCATCCGTGACAAAGAATATCTCAGTTCCGGAGGGCTGCAATGGGTCTGTAACCTGTCAGGCATAGATAAGATCCCATGGTTCCTCACTTACTGAACGCGGGCCGTTGTTGTTCCTTTCAGGCTGGTCGCTGCCAGGAACTTTATTCATGTAATATTTACGAAGAATTGTTTCCCATGGAACGAACTTTATATCAACATCAATCCCTATATCGCCCAATTCCTGTTTTATTAGATATGCCATTGATTCATGGACTGCGCTTCCTGTAATTGTGACAAAATTAAACTTTATTTTCCCGCCGTTCTTATCAACGACCTGGATTTCTCCATTTTTTTCAATTCCATAGCCTGCTTCCTTCATCAATTGTTTTGCCCTGTTCTTGTCGTACAGTGTGCCAATTCCGAACATCGAAAGCCCTGCTTCATCATACCATGGAGAGACCTTTGGAATGAAACTGAATGCGGGCTCACCAAAGCCAAGCAAGATCTGCTGGATTATTTTTTCTTTACTTATCGCCATGGATAGCGCCTGTCTGACTTTCTTTTCCCGCAAACCCGGCCACCCGTTATCTCTCATATTATACTGCAACACCCGGTACCCGGATGTCGGTATTGTGAAAACCTGGATCGTTGGGATTGCCTTGAACTTCATGACCTGTTCGGGATCAATACCTGTGGAAGTAATATCACCTGCTTCCATTGCTGCATGCCTGGCTGCTGATGTCCCGAATATCTTGATCACATATTCTTCAAAATACGGCTCACCATTTTGTTTTCCCAGATAATAATCAGGATTTCGCTCCATGACGATCTTGTCGTTTCGTATCCATTCCTTGTATCGGTAAGGGCCGAGATTTCCCGTATAAGATAGATTATTGAGTTCAGGCGCCTGGGTAAATGCTTTCACATCTCCCTCATATTTTGAGACGATATGTTTTGGGTATACCAGCAGGTCAGTCACAGTGTACAGGAACTCAGGATCAACGGTCTTCCTGTGAATAGTGAAAGTAGTTTCGTTTTCTGCCACAGGTTCTACGTAAACGCTCTTACCGTCAATCTCTTCCATCCAGTCTCCTGCATAGGTATATGCCATCCAGTCGGAAAACATCAGGTTTTTCATGGTGTAAACAAAATCATCTGCTGTAACAGGCTTGCCATCGCTCCAGAAAAGATCGTCACTAATTGTGACAGTATAGGATAATCCGTCATCAGATGTCCGGATGTCATTTTTTAGCCAGCGATTAACAATATTGAACTTGTTGTCATAAGTTATTAAACCATCAAGGGCGAGGCCGATATATCCAAGAGATGTAGCATCTGCGGCAAGTATCCAGTTGAGAGTTTCGGCATCGGCTCCTGATGCGCCGTCTATGAAAGTCCCGCCCAGCTTAGACACGCCTGATGTCAAATTGGTTGACTTGTCCTTTGAGGCTTCAAGACATCCTGAAAGCCCTATACCTGCGGAAAGAAGCGCTGCCTTCCCGCACATACTCATGAATCTGCGCCTGCTGATCATCCGGTTGTTAATAATAAAACCACCCTTTGTTTTGCGGTATGGAATATGTTTCACAATATATAAATCTCACGCCATGACTTTTGCCGGTTAGCTAATGTCCACTGACAGGTTCATAGATGAACCCCGGCATGTCGCTGGACATTAAAGTTAGCTATCTCGATTTATATTTACTGCATTGTCGCAGGAACTCATCGAATGAATTAGAAGACGGATGCGTATGCATATAACTTGCCACTGTATTATGCTCCATCAGCCCATCCCGCCCTTCAATAATCCCTTTCCCGCGCCTTAATTTATACACAAAACGCGCATCCTGGTTACATTCTGTTAAGGAATAGTGGAACTCATGCCCCCGTATTACTTTGCCCTTTTTCACGATCGGAGAATCCATAACAGCTTCAGCTTCGGTATAACCTAACGCCTGGAGCTTTGCTGTCATCCTTGAGTTTGCCCCGAGGACTCCTGCCATTTTATAAGCCTTATCGGTTTTGAGACTGTTACAAAGATATAGAAGCGCGCCACACTCGCCATATATGGGCATCCCGTCTTCTGCTACTTTTTTTATCTCATGCCGGGTGTTTGAAGCTTCAAGTTCCTTTGCGAAAAGTTCAGGATATCCTCCACCAAGGTATAAACCATCAACCTGCGGCAGCTTATCGCTCATCGGACTGAAAAAGATGAACTCTGCTCCTGAGATTTTGAGGGCATCAAATGTATCCTGGTAATAGAAGCAGAAGGCGTTGTCATTTGCGATGCCTATCTTCACATTGAATTGCTCTTTATGTGCCTTAAAATCGATATCAAACGGGTTAAAATTCTCTGCAATTGTTTTCACTGAATCCATATCGATATGCTGTTCAATAAAATTGGCAAGTTCTGTATTTTTCAGATTATTTTCACCGGCCATATGAAGACCAAGATGCCGGGACGGGATTGATAATTCTTTGCTTCTCGGAAGCGCGCCGACAACAGGTATTTTGATGCCTGCGCTGTCCAGTGAATCCCTGATGATTTTAATATGATTATCGCTTCCTGTATTATTGAGTATTATTCCCCGAATATTGACACTGCGGTCAAATTCAGAAAAACCTTTTACAATAGCTGCGATACTTCGGGATACCCCGTGCGCATTAATAACAAGTAGAACAGAGACATTCAGGATCTTTGCGATATGGGCTGAACTTGCGACCTCGGTTGAATCAAGACCGTCAAATAAGCCCATGACACCTTCAATTATACAATAATCAGCGCCCTGGGATGCGCGCACGAATGTTTCCAGCACCCCTTTTTCTCCCATCATGAAGCTGTCAAGATTCCTTGAGGGGCGGCTGCAAATCTGCGTATGATGCCCTGGGTCGATAAAATCAGGACCAACCTTGAAAGGCTGGACTTTGTGATTTTTGCTAAGGGCAGCCATAAGACCTGTTGCGACCGTGGTTTTTCCCACGCCGCTAGCAGTCCCTGCGATCAATAGCGCCTTTGTTTTAGTAATGGGCATGATTTTCAAAGGATATGAGTCAAAAGAATATAAAGTTCGTTGGATATTTCATAGATCACAAGGTAGAGTTCCAGACAATCTATTCTTTGATAAGAAGAAGGGGAAAATATTTTTGAAAGAAAACTAATATCATTATAAAAAGAGAGTATATAAAATATACTCTCGGAAGAACTGCTTTAATGAAATGATTGCTCAACTGGTTTTTGACAAGATGCAGAAAAAGATAAAGCGATTAATGGAATTTCCCCTTCCGCTTTAGCGCTGGCTCGGCCTGGATGTATCAGCGTGGATGCCTGTCTCTCATTATTTTCCGGTACACGCACTAGGGTAATGTTGGGGAAAAAGCATTTTAATGATAAATAAAAAAGAAGCCCTTGCAGGCAAGAAAAAATAGGTGGGTAAGGGAAGTGGTGGGTATCCCTTACTGCAAGGGCTAATCTTATATTTTAGATTTATCTTATAAAGACTTTTTGATGAAGCTAAAATAAAGGTAATTATATCTCTTGTTCTCTGAACCGTATTAATGAGATCTATATCTATCAAATGAAGATAGACAATCCTCTAACGTCCCATTTCCCACAAAATCAGGATATATTCCGGCTTTCCTCATAGCATCAGCAGTTTTTGGTCCGATCGCAATTGATCTGATTTTTTTCGCATTTTCAGGTTTGAAACCTGAAAGATCAAAGGATTTTGCGCTTGTGAAAATCACAGCATCAACATCATTTAATACTTCCAGAATACTGTTCCCGGCCGGCTCCAACCGATACGCTGGGGCTTCGATGATAATAGCGCCCTTTGATTGCAATGATCCTATCAATTCAGGATTCGGAACTTCGGCGCGGGCGATCCCTATCGTCTTGCCTTTTATCTCATTCAGATGATCAGCGAAGTTCTCTGAGGAGAATTTTTCAATGACTTCGCTTTTCAATCCGTATTCTTCCACTTTCTTTGCAGTTTTTGGCCCCACGCTTACGATCCTTACTTTTTTTTCCGGCTTTACCTTATCGAGAACTTTTTCAACGCCAAGTGAACTTGTGAAAATAAGAATATCTATCTTTTGTTCTGAGATCATCTGGCATAATCTTAAAAGCGGCTCCGGGTCGGATGGGTCAGCCGCAAGCATCGTTGATACTATTACTGCTTCATGGCCATAGCTCCTGAATAGTTCATGGACACCTTCGGATTTTTCTTCAAGTTTAGTTACTGCGATTTTCACAAGGCTAAAATCACATTTGAAAACATAACCCTTTTGTTTATGAGATGCTTTCAGGAGAAATCCATGGACATCTCCCTGACAATCCTGATAATATCAATAATGTTCGGCTTCCTGCTCGGTATCATAACAGGCCTTACCCCGGGGATACATGTAAATAATTTCGCCTTAATACTTGTTGCGATATCGCCTTTTCTTTCAGGGATCGGTTTTCCTCCATTCTACATTGCGGTGATAATACTTTCAAATTCGATAGCGCACACCTTTCTTGATATAATTCCCTCAATTTTCCTGGGCGCGCCTGAAGCGGATACCGCCCTCGCTGTGCTCCCTGGTCATGTGCTCCTCATGGAGGGAAGGGGCGCTGAGGCAATACGCCTTTCCGCTATCGGAAGCGCCGGAGCGGTCATTGTATCTTTGATAATGGCGATCCCGATGGCTTTTTTCTTTTTGAAAATATATGGAATGATCAATGCATACATCGGGTGGATCCTCGTTTTGATTGTAGTATTGATGATAGCCACAGAAAATGGGGAATATGTGGAAGGGCAGGGGTCACTTGTGCATCTTAAATTCAAGTTTTATGCAATTCTCCTTTTTTTCATTTCAGGGTTCCTTGGTATATTTGCATTTGACAATACAGTATTGATGCAGCCCCTCGTTAAATTCGGTGAACCCTCAATTCTCCTGCCCCTGCTTTCGGGATTGTTCGGCGCTTCCATGCTTGTTATTAGCCTCATGACAAAATCCGAATTGCCGCCGCAGCAAAAGAACTGCATGTTCGTGCTTCCTAAAAAAAGGATTATCAGGGGAATGGTGACCGGGACTGCGGCAGGATCTTTTGTGGCATGGCTTCCGGGTGTATCATCAGCTGTCGGTACGCTTCTTGCAAGGCTCATTGTCCGTGAAGAAAAAGATAGCATGTCATCAAAGGAATTCATGGTTTCAATAAGCAGCGCTAATACCGCCAATGCTATTTTCAGCCTGATCGCTCTATTCATTATTGGAAAAGCAAGAAGCGGTGCAATGGTCGCTATCGACCAGCTGGTGAAAGTCAGTGAATGGGATTATTCAATAATTATTCTTTTGCTTATCGTCATAATCCTTGTTTCTGCAATTTCATATTTTACTACGATCTATCTTGGTGACAGGATTTCGGGATTCCTTTCAAGGATCAATTATTCTAAATTGTGTGCAACTGTGTTAGCGGGATTATCAATTATGGTCTTTATGTTCACAGGCTGGTTCGGGTTTATCATATTTTTAATATCCACGCCTGTTGGAATGATAGCATCGTATGCGAAGATCAGGAAGATAAATGCAATGGGGGTCATAATGCTTCCTGTGATATTGTATTTTTTGTGAAAGGAGATTTTCGTTTATAGCTGGAAGCTTTTAAATAAATTTTTATATCCAATCTAACAATATATTCTTCAATAATTAAGAAAATGGGGAATCTCAATGTGGAATTCAAAAGAGGAATTGGATATCGAAAAAGCAGGAGATGATGCAAATAAGCTTGTGCTGCTTGGTTCTGCCCTGAAGGCAGGAATATTCCAGGCTCTTGGTACGGAAAAGGATATCGCCACCCTTAATGAAGAACTCAAAGCGGATGAAAGGGCACTTTTCATCGTGCTTGAGGCCCTGTGTTCCATGGGATATGTTGATAAATCACATGACAGGTATATAATTGCAGATAAAGCCCGTCCTCTTTTCCTTCTGCACGGTGAAGAATACGTAGGGGGTTATCTGCCGCATCTTATGAATATATTGAAATCATGGCTTGCGCTTCCTGAAATTATCAGGGGAGAAAGGCCGGAAAGAGAACCGGTTCCCCGCGATATCCCGGTTTTCATGCACGCTATGGCATCAAGGCCGGATACGATAGCAGAGGAGGCAGTAAGCCAGATCATGATAAGGAAAAAAGACGCGAAGAATGTGCTTGACCTTGGCGGAGGCCCTGGAAAATATTCAAGAGCTTTTGTTGAAAGGGGACTAAAAGCAGTTCTTTTTGACACGGAGGAAGTAATCGATTATGTCAGTACTACGTTCAACCTGAGCCAGATAGAGAGTCTTACCCTTGTAAAAGGGGATTTCACACAAGATATTGAAAATGTTTTCAACGAAAAATTTGATATTGTTTTCATGGGAAATATTTGCCATATTTATTCTGAAAACAATAACAGGAAACTTATCAGGCATGTTTATAATTTACTGAATAAGAAAGGAATGATAGCAATAGAGGATTTCGTACGTGGAAGAAGCCCACACGCTGAGATTTTTGCAGTAAATATGCTTGCGAACTCAGAAGAAGGAAATGCCTGGTCTGAAGCGCAATATCGTGAATGGCTAACAGACGGAGGATTCCAGGGGGTTGAAGTTATTGACCTTGCAAAAAAGGGAAAGCAGCTTATTCTGGGATTCAAAGTTTGAAATTTGAAAAATAAATATGTGTAAAATGTCATGATTTTTTATATATGAATTTCATTAAAGAATATTACATGCAAAAAACGGCGAAAAACGAAACACTCTTCTCAAGGGACTTTGTCCTTACAAGCCTTTCAACTTTTACCCTCTTCGCAAGTTTTTATTTCCTTCTTATCACGCTTCCAATTTACATTCAGAAAATTGGCGGCACTGAATCCGAAATCGGATTGATCATAGGCGTTTTTACCATCTCGGCGGTAGCACTTCGACCGTTCATAGGACAGGAGGTTGACAGGCGGGGCAGGAAAATCATCCTTATATCCGGCATCCTTGTGTTCCTGATATCCATGCTCCTTTATGATTATACAAAAAGTGTTACTTCTTTGCTTGTCCTCAGGGTGCTTCATGGTGTCGGCTGGGGCGCCGCAACAACCGCAGCAACCACTCTTATAGCTGATATCGCTCCTCCAAACAGAAGAGGCGAGGCCATGGGTGTATTTGGAATGGCCTCCAATGTCGCGATGGCGATAGGCCCTGCATTGAGCATGATACTGCTCCAGGCATATGATTTTTCCATTCTTTTTTCAATAGGCGCAGGGATTTCACTTGTTTCTTTGCTCCTTGCACTTCCGATATCTGAAACCATGGTTGTGCATCCGAAAACTCCTCTTTTCAGCAGGGAAGCGTTATTTCCATCGGCCCTTATGTTCACAGTCTCATTAACTTATGGTTCAATAGTTTCGTTTCTTTCTCTTTTTGCCCAGAAACAGGGAATAGCAAACCCGGGTATTTTTTTTACAGTGTTTGCAGTGACTCTCATTCTTGTAAGGGCGCTTGCGGGTAAACTATCAGATATAAAAGGGAGAAAATATGTAATAATACCAGGGATGGTTCTTATTGCCGCAGGTCTCTGGGTTTTATCGACAGCAAGCGGACTTGAAAGTTTCCTTATAGCGGCGCTTCTTTACGGTCTTGGTTTTGGGCTTGTGCATCCGTCGCTTATGGCATATCTTGTTGACAAGGTGAGTGACAAGGGCCGCGGCGCTGCCATGGGTACATTTACCGCAGCTTTTGACCTTGGAATAGGGGCTGGTTCTATTATTCTGGGTTTAGTCCTGCAATACTATGGTTTCCAGATCATGTACACACTCAGCGGTCTGATAGTGTTAATAGGTGCGATTTTTTTAATAGCCAGTACTGGAAAAGCTTCGAGGCAGATGTAATGGATCTATTCACTCATGCGCTATTTCCATATCTGCTCGGGAATTATTTCAAAAAAAAGAAAGAGGAAATTACAGCTTTTGTTATCGGTGGCATTGCCCCGGATTTTGATATTTTTCTTTTGTTGATACAATACCTCTATCCTACTTTTTTCCTGATCACACATCGAGGTATAACTCATTCGTTTTTTTTCGGATTTTTCACCGGGGTAATTATATTATATCTTGCTTCCAGTAATGCTATTAAGAAAATATTGCAAAAGTATATCCATTTTGAACCGGTTTTCTCGCGCCGAAACATCGTTTATGCTTTTGCAGGTGTCATTATCCATCTGATCCTTGATTATTCAACATCAGGAGGTGTACCGCTATTTTACCCGTTTGATGCAACAAGATATTCTACCGAATTGTTCTTTTATACGGACATATATCTAACAATAGTCAGCTTGATAATGGTAATATATTTATTCAGGAAGCCTTTCCAGACCAGGACGATCACAAAATTCCTGATAATTTTACTTCTCATTTCAGGTGGATTGGGCGCCCTGCGGTTTGCAGAAAAAAGCAGCGCAGAACAATTTTTTCATGATTTTTCGATTAAATCCTTTCCCACCATGGATCCCTTCGACTGGTATGCACAGAAAGAAGAGAGTACGAAAATAGAAATATACGAATATAATGGTTTGAAGGGAACATCACAATACAATGATACTTTTCCGCGTTTGAATGTGATCTCAGGAGGAGACGGTCTTGATAATGCGCTTCATCTTGCTGATGAACTTCCGCAGCTAAAAATGTTCAGGTGGAGGGCGCATTCGGTGGCTGTTAACGCATCTTACAATAATGAAACATGGTCTCTGGAATATTATGACCCTGTCCAGAAAGCAGAAATGAGGGGTATATCGGGAATATTCAGAAGAGCCGGGGCCAGCTTCGGTTCACTTACAATAAATGTGACCGGGGATAAAGCGGTTGCAAGGTAATTGAAAATATCTCATTCGTTTTGGAAGTCAATCTAATAGGATTTATTGCTAAACACTATCCTACATTAGATGGAATCCACATTGAAGAACCGTTCTATGTGACAGCATCATATTCTCCGGAAATAGTTGTCAGGGTCAAAGCAAAATTCAACGGCTACGACATCAGTGGCAAGAACGATTTCGCATATCCTTTATGTAGAGGCAGTTCGATGGTAGGTACAGATCATATCAAATGCCCGACCTATGCAAAGATATACGACGTAGAACGTGATGTTTTCAATGAATTTTTTACAAAATTGAGCCATTATGTCGATACAAACAAATCAAACCCAAATTTGCTGTTCTCAGCAAATGGACCAAATGGTTATAGACCACTACACGGATTCGATGCAAGGTATATGTCCGATCACTATTTACTCGATTGGTATGCAGTGACAGTTGGAATGTCTTCAAGTAGTTTGAAAGCTGGTCTCGATAGAGCGAAACGAAGTAGATGACATTCCTATTGTACCGGTATCAGATATTACTTCTAGCACAACATTTCCCAATTCAAACCCAGCGGTTCTTCAGCAAGTTGAAAAATCTTGTGAATACGGCGGTAATGCGGAAATGATATTTGCATATGCGTGGACATATAAAATAGTGGATGGAAAAACAGTTTATGAAGGTTTGCATAACCTTCCAGTATCCTCGTTGTGCGGTCCGTCAAAAACCCCGTCAACAATCGTTTCACCTCCAACATTCTCTCCTTCACCTGGCACCTATTCAAACTCTAAAAATATTGTTATCTCTACAGGTACCGCAGGCGCAACAATTCGCTATACTACTGATGGAATAACACCCTCTGAAACCTCCCGGATATACACATCTGCGATCCCTATTTCCTCAACTACCACTTTAAAAGCCAGAGCATGGAAAACTGGCTTTACACCAAGCACCATAACCACAGCTACATACTCCATTATTAGTTCTAGCCAGACATTCACTGGCGATACAAATGGCAATGGTAAATTGACCCTTGTGGATGCAATATACCTGGCAAAGCATGTTGGTGGATTCATCGAATATCAAAAATTATATTAAGGGAGATGGCAGCAAATACCGGAAACGATTTGATGGTGCGTTTGTTGATTAGCCCCACACCTCCGCAATCTTCGCCTTTATCTTCCCATCGAAAAAGCTCAATCAGCTTCTTATTCGCATCGACCAATTTTTGCTCCTCGATTCGGGCAACGATTTCCGTCCGAAAAGGGGCGGAATGTGACATATAATTCTTTGCAATTGCTATTAATGTGGTGGTTACCAAGACCCCCTTGAAACCATTGGTAGATTTTTTACATCCTATGTGAGATATGCAAGAAGAAAGATTTTCTTTTATTCCATGCTGCAAGGATCGTTGTGTGTCTTGATTGGAGTACTATCTGTTCCAGTGCATTTTCCAATTTTTAAATCCAATCGGTTACCAGCTTCTACAAACTTTATACAAAAAAGTTGCATTATGCAAGTCTTAAAAATAGTTAAATTTATAAGGAAAACTCATGAATTGGTAACCACCATAAAAAAATCTCCAAGATTATCTCGCAATATTTAAATAGAGGAAACACCCTTCCGCTTCCGGGCGTTTTTTGAAAGAACGCTGAAACAACGTTTACAATGTGTGGAAGAACTCTCTTATTGATAGAGTCATCTTCAAAAAACCAACTTGGAGAAAAAAAACATGAATCTTAGACAACCAAATGCGAATGAAGCGACGCAGACATATAATCGCTCAAAGAGCGTATCCCCGATGTCAGGGATATGCACACGGTGTCTTGACGGATGCCGCGGGAATTGCGAAATCTTCAAATCCTCATTCAGAGGCCGAGAAGTCATATATCCCGGTCCTTTCGGAACAATAACAGCAGGAGCAGACAAAAACTACCCGGTAGATTACTCACATCTTAACATACAGGGCTATGCAGTGGGGGCATGGGGACTTCCGAATGGAGAAGAACCAAACCCTGATACAGCTATTTTCCCGAGAGTCAATACCGAGACCGAATATGGCTGGGATAAAAAAGTAAGGATGAAACTTCCGATCTTCACAGGAGCGCTTGGTTCAACAGAGATCGCACGCAAGAACTGGGAACACTTTGCAGCAGGCGCAGCGATCTCAGGAATCACCCTTGTATGCGGTGAAAACGTATGCGGTATCGATCCCGGACTTGTTCTTGACAGCAACAGGAAGATCAAGAATTCACCTGAGATGGACCGAAGAATTACAACTTATAATAAATATAATGAAGGCTTTGGCGAAATCCTTGTCCAGATGAATGTTGAGGATACAAGACTCGGTGTTGCCGAATATGTATCATCAAAACATGACCTTGATACCATTGAGTTGAAATGGGGACAGGGCGCAAAATGCATTGGCGGAGAAATCAAAGTCAATAGCATCGAGCGCGCAGTTGAACTTAAGAAACGCGGATATATCGTCACTCCCGACCCTGAAGACCACGCAATAAAGGCCGCATATAAGGACGGGGCAATAAAAGAATTCGAGAGACATTCAAGGCTCGGATTTGTCACAAAAGAAGGATTTTTAGACGAAGTAGACCGCCTGCGTGACCTTGGTTTCAAGAGAGTTACACTCAAGACCGGCGCCTATTCCATGGTTGAAGCTGCAATGGCAATTAAATACTGCTCGGAAGCCAAGATCGACCTGCTCACAATAGACGGCGCACCTGGCGGAACAGGCATGAGCCCATGGCCCATGATGGAAGAATGGGGTATCCCGACGTTCTATCTCCAGTCACTTATCTATGAATTCGCAGAAAAGATGAGCAAGAAAGGCATGAGAGTACCCGACCTTGCAATGGCAGGCGGCTTCTCAAGTGAAGACGGCGTTTACAAGGCTCTTGCAATTGGCGCACCATACTTCAAGGCAGTATGTATGGGAAGAGCGCTCATGATCCCCGGATTCGTAGGCAAGAATATCGGACAGTGGATTAAAAATGGCGACCTCCCCAAGACAGTTTCCGAGTTCGGAAGCAGGCCTGAAGAAATCTTCGTTTGCTATGAAGAACTTGCAGACCGCTTCGGTGACGATATAAAGAACCTTCCACTCGGTGCAATTGGCATCTACACATATGCGCAAAAATTCAGGACAGGCTTGCAGCAATTGATGGCAGGCTCGCGCAGGTTCAATGTTTCAACTATCGGGCGCCAGGATATAATGGCATTGACAGAAGACGCATCAAAAGTTTCAGGCATTCCGTATGTGATGAATGCATACAGGGACGTTGCAGAAGCAATTCTGGATGAGTAAAGAAAAAAGTAATGGCAGATGGATTTAATCTATCTGCTGTCAATATTTTTTATAAAATCTGATACATATACGACTATCGCTCGCAGCAGTTAGACATTTCTTTCATATCATAAAATGCCTTGCAGAAGAAATTGCAGGCAGAACTCAATTCTATTTTTCCTTTATCAGTTAAAGAATAGTATTTATTCTCATCAGATTCTATCAAGCCCTTATCCTT
The DNA here is from genome assembly GCA_902384525.1 of uncultured archaeon. Taxonomy (GTDB): domain Archaea; phylum Halobacteriota; class Methanosarcinia; order Methanosarcinales; family Methanoperedenaceae; genus Methanoperedens. The sequence goes on along the minus strand of CABMCA010000100.1, from coordinate 24,483 downwards.
AAGTTCTTTTAGTGCAGGATATAGTGTCCCAGGGCTCGGTTTTGTGCCTCTCCTTATTTCCAGTTCCCTTGATATCTCGGCCCCATTCATCTTCTTATTTCTTAATATCCACAGTATCAGGTAGGACAAAAACCCTTTCATATCACAGCAATTCATGAAATATTATATTGGGTACTATGTATAAAAAGGTTGGTTTATATCGGATAACCGACACAATTAAATACTTTAATATCTTATTATCGTATATACGATATTACGGAGGAGGTGAAATAGAATGAAAACCAGAGAATTCAAAATAACAACTGATGGAAAGGAGATTGCAACCATTGAATGTACAGATGACGGATTCAACGTAAAATGTACAGAAGAATGCGCTAAAATGTGCAAAGATTTCAAAGGATGCTGCTGATGCAGCATCTTTTGTTTACCTCACTCACTTCCTTTGAATAACAGCCAGTTCTTCTCCCCTGCTTTCTTGAATTTTACAAGTACATACCTTCCTTCCATCTTTTCTCCCTTTGCAATGAACTCGATCTTGTCCTCTTTCCAGTAAATGGTTTCATAAAATCCTTTATCCCATATCTTCACAGTTCCTGCCCCGTACTGCCCTTGCGGGATCGTTCCTTCAAATTTACCATATTCAAGCGGATGATCTTCCACCTGGACAGCAAGCCTTCTGTCACCGCTTATTTCCGGGGGACCTTTAGGAACCGCCCAGCTCTTGAGAACTCCATCCTTTTCCAATCTCAGATCGTAATGAAGCCTGCGCGCATGGTGCTCCTGGACCACAAATTTACTCATGCCCGTACCCATATCCGTACCCATATCCTTTTCCGTTTCATGCAACATTGGAGGCTCAGGTGTTATGCTAAAATCTCTTTTTTCCGCGTAATCTGAAATAACAGGTCGTATCTGATCAATAGTGCATTCCAGGGGATCTTTATCTTCCCTTAAGCTTTTAAACACAGGAATACGGAGCTTGCCATCATCTGTTATGGACTGATAACCTACTTCACACACGATATCGGGTCTTAACCAGGTAATTTCCCTTTCCTTATCCACTCCGGGAAGTGTTTCCTCCTCAACCTTATGTTTATCCAGAGTCAGCTTCAGATTTTCCATATATTCCCGGGAAAAACCCGTACCGACTTTACCAATAAAGACCGGTCCTTTCGCATCATACAATCCAAGGATCAGGGATCCGAAGATCTTCTCCCTGTTCCCTTCACCTTCCGTATAACCGAAAATTACACAATCACATGTCTTTTCCGGCTTTATTTTAAGCCAGTTATTGCTCCTTTTTCCCGGTTCATATGAGCTTTGTTTCTTTTTGGCAATTATACCTTCAAGTCCTTTTTCCATGGCTGCCCTGTAATAAGCAACTCCGGTCCCTTCAACAAATAAGGAAAGGACAATAAAATTCCCTTCTTTTACTGAATTTTTCAATATCCTTTTTCTCTCCATAAGAGGGGTATCTGACAGCTCCTTTCCATCTTTTTCCAGGATATCAAATATTATATAGGTCGCAGGAAATTTGCCAGCCATAAACATTATTTCACGCGGGTTGGTATCCTGCATTCTCTGGATGAGAGTCTGGATGTCAGATTTTCCATCCTTCATAATAATTATTTCCCCATCCAGCACTGAATTGCCTGCCAGAGCCTTCAATTCAGAAAGTTCCGGAAAAATATCTGTCAGTTCTTTCTGGTTCCGGCTCTTGAGACTTAATTCATCCGTAATATAACTGATAGCCCGTATCCCATCCCATTTTACTTCAAATATCCAGTCATCAGAAGAAAATGGAGCTTCTGCCAGTCTGGCAAACATTGGTTTATATTGTTTCATTTGCCCAGTTTTTTGATCGTCTCTTGAAGTGCTACCATCAATTCCTTGACTTCCTCTTTCTTTGGAACCTGGGCAACAATGACTTCACCCTTCATCTTCGTTTCTATGAGCTGTTCCATTTTTTCCCTGTAACTATCCCTGTATTCGGTTATATCAAATTCCCCGGATAGCCCCTGAATGATCCTCGTGGCCAGTTCCATCTCTTTTTGCGAAGGTTTTTTGAGTTTGGAAAGGTCTTCTAAATCTCCCGGATTAACCACCTCATCAGTATAACGCAGGGTTGTCAGGATCAAAGCCCCCTTGTATTCGTACACGACAACCGGATATTCCTTTGTTCTCATAGTGATCTTTCCCATTCCTGCTTTACCTTCTTGCCTGATCACTGTCATCAACAGGCTGTATGCGTCTATGCTATTGTCAGGGACCAGGATGTACGACTTTTCAAAATATACTGGATCAATAGAGAGTAAACTGATAAATTTATCAAGCCTGATCCTCTGGTCTGATTCAGGTCTTATGGCATTCAATTCATCTTTTTTGAAAACAATAAACTCATTCTTTCGTATTTCATATCCCTTTGCCGTATTTTTCCAATCAACCACTTTATTATCCTTTGTGCAGACCCGTTCATATTTCAAGGGCTGTCCATCCTCATCGTGTAAAAGCCTGAATGAAAATGCCTTGTCGCGTATCATTGTATAGACCTTGATCGGCACATTGACAAGCCCTATTGTGATACTGCCGCTCCAGATGGGCCTGCCAGAGGGTTTACTTGTAGTTGTGTCCTGATCTTGATCATTTTCCATTCTATTCCACTTCCAATGTCTGTTTATTTTCCAGTAACCCCTCCCAGGGATCGTTCTTTCTTTCTAATATAGTAAATATATTGAACTCCTCAGGTCTTAATCCTTTCTTAAGTTCCTTCCATTCAAGGGGTGTAGACACTGTTGCTTCGGGATTCGCTCTCAGGCTATATGGGGCTGTCATGGTCTTTCCTTTGATGTTTTGCAGATAATCTATAAAGATAGTTCCAGGATCCCTGGAGTTCCTGAATTCAGATACAACAATATCAGATCCCCTTGCCATGAACTTTCCGAATTGATGAACAAATTCCCTTGTCTGCCTGAAATTATACTTATTGATAACCGGGAGGACAACATGCAGTCCCTTTTTACCTGAAGTTTTTACATAGGACCTGAAGTTGAGTTCATCCAGCTTTTCTTTCAATGAAAAGGCTATATCCATGACATCATCAAAAGAATAGGGAGGTTGTGGATCTATATCAAAAAATACAAGGTCGGGTGTATCATAATTATCAATAGTTGAAAGAGTGGTGTTTATTTCAATAGCTGCAAGATTCGCCATCCAGATAAGTGTATCCAGGTTATTACAAACAATATGGTTGATGTCCCGCTGTGCTGTCTTTGAATACCGGTTGAAAGTTTCGACCCATGCCGGTATCCCCATCGGTGCATCCTTTTCATAAAATCCTTCTTTGCCAATACCATCAGGGTACCTGTTCATGATTATTACCCTGTTCTTCAGGAATCCAAGCATCCTGGGGGCAATCTCTATATAATATTTGATGACCCGGGATTTTTTCAATCCCAGCCCTGGATAGAGGACTTTGTCCAGATTTGTGAATGATACTTTCGTCAGTTCGTCCATTATAGTTTTATTTGTATGGCAGAGTTCTTATATCCTTTTCACTATAGACATCCTTCATGGAAATCCGGCTTTCACGCCCTTGTGTTGAAGATCCCACCCGATATATTGCGGAATGTAATTTCGGAAAACAATTCGTCATGGAAAAATTATGCGATATCCTGCGGGAAACCGGGGCTAATGAGTTAAAATGCTCGTTAAATCTTGGTGTTGCCCGTTTTGAACTTGAAGGAAAAAGCGTGATGTTATACAAGAGCGGGCGGGTAGATATCAGGAGAATCCGGAACACAGATGAGGCCCGGATCTTCCTTGAAAAAATATTATCAATGGTCAGGGATGCTTTTTAGCGATATATCCTCTTTGAGAATTCACCGATCTTATCCTCTGTTTTCTGGACAAAAGCATCCATCTTTTTATCAAGATGATCTTCAACTCCCTGGATGTTTATCCTTAATGAGCGTTCCTTTGTTTCAATGCCTTCTTCAATATTTCTTAATCTGTTATCAAGCAGCAATATCATTGCTGCAAGAGAACCAATTAAAAGAACTGCTGCTAATATGATCACGGGGTCGGCAGGATTGCCAAGACGTGTCAACCATTTAATAGTCAATACAACTGAAGACAGTGTCATTATCACTGCAAGTGAGATATCCTTAGTGTCCATTCATCCACCTCTGTTTTTCTATACTGAATATTCTTTTGCAGATATATATATTTAGTTGTATTACATCATGAATAAGTTGTAAAAGTATGCGGTTTTGAAAGACAAGAGCGCAACTGCTTTTTAACCTTTGCACATTATATAACCCGATATGCACAAACCTGAATTACTGGCTCCAGTTGGCAGCAAAGAGGCGCTAATCGCAGCGATCGAGAATGGAGCTGACGCTGTATACTTTGGCGGGACGCTTTTTAGCGCGCGGCAATTTGCATACAATTTCACGAATGAGGAACTGGAATGGGCTATTGATTACACTCATATCCGGGGAGTCAGGGCCTATGTGACTATGAATACACTGGTAAAGGATACAGAACTTGAAAAAGCAGGTGAATATCTGCAATTTCTATGCAACGCAGGCGCGGATGCGGTCATCGTCCAGGATATTGGAATCCTGAGCCTGCTTCGGGAGCAGCTTCCAGCCCTTCCGGTACATGCCAGCACCCAGGTGACGATCCACAATATTGAAGGAGTAAAGTTCCTCCAGGATATGGGCGCAAAGCGCGTGGTTCTTGCGCGCGAAATGTCGCTTGATGAGATTTCCCGTATCAAATCACAAACTTCGATCGAAATTGAAACCTTTATCCACGGCGCATTATGTTTTTCATATTCAGGCCAATGCCTGTTGAGCAGCATGATAGGAGGAAGAAGCGGGAACCGCGGTTACTGCGCCCAGCCATGCAGGAAAAAATACAGGATCGGTGAAGTCGAAGGATATTTATTAAGTCCCAAAGACCTCAACATGAGCGAGCATATCGGTGCATTGATGGATGCTGGCATTGATTCATTCAAGATCGAAGGACGGATGAAGCGCCCCGAATATGTTGCAGGAGTGGTTCGTGTTTACCGGAAACTCATAGACAGGTACCTTGCCGCACCCGCGGATTTCCGGGTAACAAAAGATGAAAAACACATATTGCTTCAATTGTTCAACAGGGAATTCACAGCAGGGTACTTTTTCGGGAATCCCGCAAGTCAGTTAATGAGCCGGAAATACCCGCATAACCGCGGGACAGTGCTTGGAAAAACGGTTGATTATGATTCACGTACAAAATTGGTTTCAATTGACCTCAAGGCCCCGTTGAGGATCGGGGACGGCATAGGTATAGGGAACCGGGAAACAGGAATTACTGTAAGGAATATGTATATTGGCAACAAAATTGCCGCAGAAGCCGTCCTGGGTTCTACTGTAAAAATACCTCTTGATATCGAAGTTTCAGAGGATGAAGTTGTTTTCAAGACTTTTGACAGCAAGCTAATGGCATCACTGGAAATTGGGAATGCCAGGAAAATCCCGATAAAAATGTCCTTTAAGGCAAGAATCGGTGAGCCGCTTGGACTCCTGATCGATGACGGTGAAAATAAGGTTACGATGAGGGGAGATATAGTAAATCCGGCAAAAACAACACCAGTTTCCAAAAGTTCGGTCGCTGAACAGTTAATAAAGCTTGGCAACACTGTTTTTGAAGCGAAAGAGGTGGATTTTGAACTTGATAAGAATATTTTCATTCCTGTTTCTGAATTGAACTCTGTCCGCAGGCAGGCGATTGAGGAGCTTACGAAAATTCGCGCCCGGAAATGGAAACGAGAATGCAGTGAACCGAAGATATCTTTCAGTTCAAAAAATTTTGATATCAAGCCGATATTATCCGTCAATGCGGGTTCTGTTGATTGTCTCAAAGCTGCGGTTGATGGCGGAGCCGATGTTATTTACCTTGGAGAAGAAGCATTTAAGGATGTCAGGTTTAGAAAAGAAAACAATCCGCAGATTCCGAGTCGCGCCTCGGAAGGGCGCAGACACGTATGCCAACAGAGCATACGTGGATTCCCGCTCCCGAAGGGTAATCGGGACGCAGATAAATGCATATTTGAAAAAGAAAACAAACCGCAGATGAACGCAGATGAACGCAGATTTATTGCTAAAGATAAATACAGTGAGGCAATTGAATATGCACATAATAAGAGTGTTAAAGTACTAATCAGCACTCCCCGGATAGTAAAAGATTTAAAAGAGCTTGAAATTTCCTATTTTCAATCGAATCCGAATGGCAAAGATCCAATTGAAGCAGCAGATGGTTTCCTTGTCGGAAATCTTGGTGTTCTGTATCACCTTCGGACAAATTTTGCCAATAAGCCAATTGTTATTGATTATCCACTCAACATCTTTAACAGGCAGGCTTTAGATCATTTTTTGAATTTCAGCCGGAGAGTGACATTATCACCGGAACTTACCCTGAATGAAATAAGAGAGCTTGCGCAGTCCGGGCATGCAGAATGCATCGTGCATGGTTTTTTTCCGCTAATGGTATCAGAGCATGACCTCATAGGAAGTCTTTTTTCCGGAGAAAAGACGGAAGATATTTTCCTGAAGGATGAAAAAGGCTTTAAATTCCCGGTCATGACCGACATACATAACCGTACTAATATTATGAATTCCCGCGAGTTGTGTTTACTTGGATCTATCCCCGATATAATAAAAGCAGGTGTCAGCTGCCTCAGAATAGAAGCAGGAACATATGATGCAAAGACGACGGGAAAAATCACGAAAGAATACAGGGACGCGATCGATGATGCTGTTTGCGGACGGGAGAATGGAAAACATTGCCAGGGTGAGCATACTACAGGTCATTACTTCAGGGGGATTTTATGAAATCATATAATAACATAAAGCAGACCTGAAACAATCGCTCCTGAAATAGTTGCAACAAGATTTACTCCGTTATTTGTGAGATAACCTTTTTGCTGAAGAGTTGCGCCAAGCAGGCTATCAATGTTCGTACCGATAAATCCTCCTGCTGTCACGATAAATACAAGAGAAAGGTTTATAGGTACCAGAATAAAAGCCAGAAGGGCAATTACTAATGCCCCGAAAAATGCCGCCCCTTCACCCAGGATCGATACTGCCCCATCAGTTCCCGGCTTTGCTTTTTTAAACGTTGTGATCATCCTTGGCTCTCCTTTATAGGTCTCACCTATCTCACTTGCCAGGGTATCACCGCATGCTGTTGCCACTGATCCCATATAAGCTGCCAGCAGGACCTGCCCATGCCAGGGAAAAATCCCATATGCTATGGCAAGCGTAAGACCTGCCAGTGAGTTGGAAAATACATTCTTATACCCTCTGACCCCTCCTTTTCCTTCGGCAATCCCCCTGGTCAGTTTAAAATTGTATTTATAACGGGTAAACATGCTGCCAAGCAGGAAAAAAGCAAGAAGCATAAAAAACCATTTAACATCACTTGATATTATTATCACTACCCCAAGCAATGTTGCAGAAAGCATGGCAGATACGTCGGCAACATGTGCCCTGTAGGAAAGATAACCGAGAACGAACGAAAATACGAGCACCTTCATAAGATAGATAGTATCTACATTATATCCGAACATATAAAAAAGCCACATTACCATAGCTGAGCCAAAAGGGATCACGATATTATCTTCATCCTTTGTCATGGATTCAAGAAGAGCGCCAGTAAGGGCTCCGATCACAGAAAGAAATATCAGCATCCCGACAGGAACATATAAAGTGAAACCGGATATCCATCCTCCTATAAATAAAGCAAATACACTCCCTGAAATCAGGAAAATGATACTTGATTTTGCAGAATAAACTTTAAGCTTACTTTGCTTATCATCCCCGGTTTGTTTTTTTTCTTTGTCAATAATATGTATGATATCTGCAATGCCGTCACCAAATGTTGTAATAACAAAAGCAGCCCCTATAATAAATAATGGGAATTTATATACTCCTGCAATATCTACCCCGATCATAAGGCTGATCGCCAGGAGAAATCCCGTCGTCAGGAATAGCTGTATCATACTGACAAGCTTCCCCGCTTTCCGGTCTGATTCTCTTGCAAAGAACCGGAAAAATGATGAATCAGCAGGTACAAATGAAAAAATGATCGCTGCAATAAAAAACAAAAGGGATAACAGGAAAATATTTGTATTGAAAAACGGAAAAAACAGAACCAGCAATCCGAGAAGAATATAATTTATTTGTTTCTCATATTCCTTTGTTGGCATCATTTGTTCCCAGAAATGGTATTTACAGGCAAATACTTTATCCTTATACTCCAATAAAAGGGCGATGGGATTTATCTCAAAATTATATGAATGGAAACTTAAGACAAAGATAAAAGAAATGAATGTTCCGGATCATATTGTTCTTGCACTTTTTGAAAGTGATCTTTTTGCCGATACGGATTATCTGAAATTAAATTCATTTGCGTGCTGGTGCAAAGAGACCGGAGTAAAGACCGTTACTGTTTATATTAATATAATCGAAGTGGATACCCACATCAGCAATCAAATCTGCAATAAACTATCAACAGAAATTCCGCCGGCACTTAAAAATATCACACCAAATATTAATATCATTAAAAGAGGGGACAAAGAAATAAGTAAACACAAAACAGAAGATATGATTATTGATATATCACTTGGTTACAGCGGAAAATATGAATTGACAAGAGCATTGAAAGAGGTCATGTTCCAGGTAAAAGAGGGGAACTTATCTCCTGATACTATAAATGAAGATGTGATCGAATCCCATTTATTATTTAAATCGGAGCCTGATATTGTTATCCGGGCAGGAGGAAAAAGATTGACTGATTTTCTTATCTGGCAGTCTGTTTATTCTGAACTTTATTTTACAGACGTCAACTGGCTGGATTTCAGGAAGGTTGACTTCCTGAGAGTGTTAAGGGATTTCCAGAAACGGAAAAGAAGATTCGGGAAATGATCAATTAAAAAACTACCACTTGATCATATTATTCAATACTACATTACGTCGTGCAACTTCATGAAGTATATTTACAACTTCTTCCTTCGGGATCGTTATGGATCTCCTCGATATTCGAATGACGTCTTCCACTTCCACCATACCATAATAGCTTAAAAGTTTCACAACCCGTATAATGGTATTCTTTTGTCTTTCATGCTCTCGTGTCTGGAATGTGCGAATGGCGCGAAGAAGGTCAATACGCCGGAACTCAGGCCAGAAAGGAGCGCAAAAATATGCGGCACACTCATTACCGTTGGCCTGCCATGGAAGGAAATTTGAAATCCTTTCATCCCCACCTGTCCTGATAATAAGATCTACATACGGAACAGAACCGCTTGAAGGATATAAATTATTAGAAATAGTCTCCTCATTAATATCTTTTATAGATAATTCGCCATTTTTGACCTTGCCCGCCATCTTTCGCGCCGCATCCACAAGTTCCTGCCGTCCTCCATAAGCAAGAGCCACATTCAGATACACGCCATTGTAATTCCTTGTTATTTCCTCAGCATGTTTCGCAGATGATTTCAATGCTGGCGGAAGCAGGTCTATATTACCCAGGACCCTGACCCTCATCCGGCGTTTATGGGTACGCTGATCTGTGCATATTTTATCGAACTTGATCCCGATAAGTTCAAAAAGCTTATTTTTCTCAACCTCATCCCTCTCGAAATTCTCTGTTGAAAAAGCATAAACAGTAAGCTGCTTAATTCCGAGGTCAAAACTCCAGTCAAGGACTTTTTCTGTAGTGTCTGCTCCCTTGAAATGGCCATAATATTGTGCCAGGCCCCGGGTTCTTGCAAACCTCCTGTTGCCATCCATTATAATGGCAACATGCTCAGGAACAGGCTTGTCCTTTATTTCCCTGGCAAGTAATACCTCATAGCCACTATACAATAATCCCGTTAAAGTCAATTTATCACTCGACTCATTTACGGTATGAGAAGTATTTAAATTTACCCAAAGTCATGAAGTTTGCGTTGTTCTTCCGATTTTTCTTCCGGCGGGGGAGTGACACCTATCTGTTTTAAGACTTTTATCGCGACTTTTGTGCCTATGATCTTTGCAACTTTATCTGGCTCTTGCGCCCGCAGCGTCTCCATATCTTTTATTCCCGCATCAAATAACTTGCGCGCGCGTACCCTTCCGATGCCCCGGATCTGGATAAGATCGAGAAGCTCGGGACTTGCCCCATATTCGACTCGTTTTTCAAGTTCCCTTGCTTTACCTGACGATGAACGTTTTAGAAATATTCCAAGTTCAGCCATTGAATGGACAAGCCAGAGCGTTGTTTCTGAAAGCGCCCTGATATCCCCTTCTCCGATCCCGAATTTTTTTACGATGTCTTCTTCTTTGATCTCATTTATCCAGTCAAGCATCACACATGCTGTTTTTACCTGTGAGAGGAACCATTCGTAATCAACCTTGAACTGGGCCGGTATATGTACGAATTCGGTATGGTGGTCCATGACAAGATCGCTTAGCCAGTTGTAATCATTTGAGCGCAGATAAAGCTGGCGCATATCGGGCGTCGAGGCAATAAGATGCAGAAGCGTCATTTCTGTAAATTGCATGCCTTTTTCTTCAATCTTTTCCATCCCTTCGATCATCAATGAAGCTGAAAGCGGATCGATATACAATCGTGAAACCATTTCTCCAAGACGGGTGGCAAAAAGCCCGTCTTTTTGAACGATCATTTTCTTTTCAACAAGGAAACGGATTATATTGTCGATCACAACTTTGAGGCTCCATGGTTCCTGCTGGGCGGAATAAAAAGTAGCACGCATGAACTCCAGCAATTCAACCATATCTCTTGCAAATCCTGTAACGATCAAAGAAAGGATGTGTGTGCGTAATGCATTTTCAGAGCCAAGTTTTGACCATATTTTTTCAGGACCCGCAAGCACATACTGTTTCTTGAGTTCATCCAGTTCATCATAAGTTTTTGCAACAAGGACAGATTCACCATAGGGATCAAGCCTCGGCCTTCCTGCTCTTCCTGCCATTTGCTTGTATTCAAGAACAGGTATGGGGACCTGGCCAAAATTCACATCATAACGCCTGTAACCTTTGATTATCACCCGCCGCGCGGGAAGATTCAGCCCCGCTGCGAGTGTTGGTGTCGCTGCTATTACTTTTATAATTCCATTACGAAATCCTCCTTCGATAAGCTTTCGCTGCTCTGAAATAAGACCAGCATGATGGAATGCACTCCCGTTCGCGACACACATCGCAAGTTTTTTTGCAGTATCCACTTCACTTGTTTCATGAACTTCTGCCGCGAGATTTTTTAGTTTTTCCCTAGTATCATTATCCAGAAGTTTTGATATTGAAATACCCATGCGCCCTGCCATACCTTCAGTGTTCTTCCTGCTGCTTTCAAAACAAGGCACTGTCCCCCCTCTTTTATAGTATCGGCAACGAGTGATATGGCGCTGTCCCTGTGGAATTCCTTGACCTCACGCTGGCTCCTGTCCCCAAAAGTAATGGCATTCCCGAAAAAGACTCCTTCTTTTAATACGATGGGGCGCCATTCACTCAAAACAAGTTCTGCAGAAAGCCATTTTGCTACTTCCCGGGCATTTCCGATAGTTGCTGAAAGCGCTATTAACTGGGGTCTAAGTTTTATCAATTTCGCGAGTACTATCTCAAGCGTTGGCCCGCGGTCAGGCGAGTCAATAAGATGCACCTCATCTGCGATCACTACTGTAATCTCACTAATCCAGTGCGACCTGTTCCGGAGCAGTGAATCAACTTTTTCGGAGGTGGCAACGATTATATCGAAATTTCCCAGCCATTCATCGTTGGAATCAAAATCACCTGTGGCAATGCCTGCTGAAACTCCACGCCCGTCGCTTTTCTTTATGCTCTCGAAACTGCGGAAGCGTTCGTACTTTTCACTTGCAAGAGCGCGAAGAGGCACTATATATAGAGCTTTTCCTTTTTTAGTTTCATTCAATACCGATTGCAACATGACAAATTCTGCAAGGAGTGTTTTACCAGAGGCTGTAGGGATGGCGGCCACGATATTCTTTCCTTCAAGAAGCCCTGCATCAATGGCTGCTGACTGCGGGGGATAGAGTGATTGGATCCCTGAATCCAGGTAAAATTGTTTTACAGGGGCTGGCAGGTTGAGGTCGATAATTTTTATCCTTTTTTCGTTTTCAGTGGGTGCAGGTTTATTAATCTTATTGGCTGGTATAAATTCAGAATCGGTTATTTTTGATTTTTTAGGGGATTTTTCTTTAATTTTATCTTTGATGATTTTATCTTTTTTTATTTTCGTGTCAGCCAATTTAAACTTTACCATTTTTTGACAATATGGGTTTGGGTTAAAAATAGCTTGTTATTAATTCCCTATTAAGATTTTCAGTATCAATCCTATCATTATTGAATAGGTCACATTGATCATAGTCCCCGCAAGGAAAAATAAAGTGTTTTTGCTCATATCTTCCCGCCTGACAATGGCTTTCGCGGCAAATACAAGAGCAAGGGCGGTATAAGCCTCAAGAATCATAAAAGTGAGGATAAGCAGGTTTTCGCATTTTCCAATTCCCGCTTGTACCCAGTAATATAAGATAGCTGCCCAACAGGATAAATCCATCCATAAAGTTCAATTCCCTAAAAATCATATTTATCTTCCAGTGGCTTCATTCATACTTTCAAGCACATGATTTAATTTCTCTTCTATATACCGTATCTCTTTCCACATAGAACGTGTGAGGGCTTTTGATACTGCCTGCTGTGTTATTCCAAGCTCTTTTGCCACCTCATATTGATTATTTGTTTCTCTATATTTTCTTACTATCAAGTGCTGATTTGCTGACCAGTTTTTCTTTAATAAAAGAATTGAATTGATCTGTCCACTTATCAGGTTATCTGTTATATCATTACCGGTTGACATTGCAAAAATAAGCTTTGATTCTTTCAGGTTTTTGAGGAGATCCGAAACTTTATGAAAAGCAGGGCCGTCCATTCTTGACGCATCATGTGTCTCTACAGCAGTATCTATGGAATCAAATACAAAAGCAAACCTCATCGAATATGGATATAATTGCTCCAATATCGAAGTAATTATTTCATACATTTTCGATATATTTAGCAGGACTCCTTCTATTTCGTCTATACCTTTTAATATCTTAAATTCAGCATACAGGTCGGTGGAGTAGTCCTTGTTTACACTGTAGCATATTTTCTCCAGCCGTTCTTGAAATGATTCCTTATTTTTTATAAGGCGGGAAGAGATCACATCCCCTGACATGACATAAAGTTTCCTGGCCATAGGTAAAATACTATATGTTCTTTTTATATTTAAAAACAACTGTTTTGATTGTTTTATTAAAAAACAACCATTTTTGGTTGTTATTTATCAATACAACCTGATGACCCATCAAAAATGATTAAATATCCTGCTGTTCATTCTGATGCCATATCATGACACTGACTATCAATCTCACAAATAACGAAAAGCGGGTTTTGCTGGCACTTTCTGGAAAAGATAAATTTTCACCTGATGACCTTGCTGCTGCTTCGGAATTAAGCATTGAAGCTTCCATGCAATCCGCATTCATGCTGGCTGAAAAAGGCTTTTGCGAGATAAAAGAAACAGTCACCGCAACATACAACCTTACAAAGGAAGGGGAACAGTATGCTCAAATATCGCTTCCTGAGCGCCAGGTCATGAATTCGCTAAAGGAGCCGCTTTCGCTCTCGGAATTAAAAAAGAAATTCCCGCCGCAGATGGTCGGGATCGCACTTGGCTGGCTTCGGAAGAAGAACTGGGTAAAAATTGAAGGCGACAGGATCATTCCCATAGAGAAAGCCGAGGTGGGTGAAGATGAAAATATCCTCACAAAACTCAAGAAAGGCCCGCTTTCAGACATCGGGGAGGCAGTGAGAGACCTGATCAAACGTAATCTTGTTGAAAAAACAGAGAAAAAGAGCAGGATAATAATAATCACATCCGCAGGAAAAGCCCTTACAGCAAAGGGTTTGACCATCGAAGAGGAAATTGTACAGCTAACACCGACAATAATCACAAGCGGCTCCTGGAAAAACGCACGTATCCGCCCTTATGATATCCATACACCCATAAAACCGATATACGGCGCAAAAATCCATCCATACCAGCGTCTTATAAACGAGATGCGGCAGATCTTCCTTGAGATGGGGTTTACCGAAATAAAAGGCGACATTGTACAGAGCTCATTCTGGAATTTCGATGCACTCTTCCAGCCCCAGGAGCATCCTGCGCGGGAGATGCAGGATACTTTCCATCTTGCTACCGAATGCGACCTCCCCGAAGAATATATTGAACCAGTTAAGGAAATGCATGAAAAAGGCGGCGGTATATCACGCGGATGGGGAGGCAAATGGAGTGAAGATGTTGCAAGAAAACAGGTGCTTCGGACGCATACAACAGCAGTCACGATAAAATATCTTGCAGATCATCCTGATACGGCTGTGAAAGCTTTCTGCATAGACAGGGCATACAGGCGCGAGGCCATTGATCCGACACATACACCTGAATTTGAACAGCTTGAGGGTGTGGTCATGGATAAAGGCGTGAGTTTCAAGAACCTGCTTGGCTGCCTGACCGAGTTCTATCACAGGATGGGCTTTGATGAAGTTCGTTTCAGGCCCGGATATTTCCCATACACAGAACCAAGCGTTGAGCCTGAAGTGTATATCGAAAGCAGGGGAAAGTGGGTCGAACTCGGAGGCGCCGGGGTATTCAGGAAAGAGGTCACGCTGCCACTGGGTATCAAACAACCTGTGCTTGCATGGGGGCTGGGCGTGAGCCGCGTTGCGATGCTGCGCCTTGGATTGAAGGATCTAAGGGAGTTGTACCAGAGCGATATCGACTGGCTGAGGAAGAGTACGGTTAATTGAGAAATGGGGACAATTATACTTTTCCATCAATTAATCAAGCCATTTTCCTGAAAACTATAATAACCTTTTCTGGAAATGATTATATGGTCAAGTATCTTGATTCCGAGGATTTTGCCAGCTTCTGTTAATTGTTCATGTATTTTCAGATCGCTATTACTTGGTTTATTTTCGCCAGAAGGATGATTATGGGCAAAAATTACAGATGCTGCTCTGTCAGTGATAACATCGGCAAAAACTTCGCGGGGATGCACCTGGCTTTTATCAAGCAGTCCCACGGTTACAATTCTCTTTTCAATAACTTCATTGGCGCCATTAAGGGAAATACAGATAAAATGTTCCTGCTGTTTGCCTGCTATATCATTAATCATAAGCAATACGTCGTTAGCTCCGGTTATTTTGTTCGTTTCCTTCACAATATATCTTCTTGCCAGTTCAAAACCAGCTAAAATTTGTGATGCTTTTGCAGGCCCGATGCCTTCAATTTTCGAAAGTTCTTCATGGCTCAATTTGCCTTTTTTTTCTGCTAATAATTTTGCAACTTTAGAGGAGAGGGACAAAACATCCTGACCCTTATTGCCGCTGCCTAATATTACAGCAGTTAGCTCAATATCCGATAAAGCTCCCGCCCCTTTTTCTTTCAGTTTTTCTCTTGGTCTGCTAAATTGCGGTAGATCTTTGATTCGCTTCATTTGTTCAATACTTTTAAGCATTCTTCGATCTCTTTTTGAGAGTCCTGAATAATTACCATTAGTTCAGATGTGGTTCTTTTATCTGAATAGTCCGGCGCATTATCATTGGTTGCCTTCAGATCATATTTTTTCTTTTTTATTTCCTCAATAGACACATACCAGCTTCGCTCGCTGGTTCTTTTTGGGTCATCAGGATCAAGAGCAAATCTTTCAAAGAAATCATTGAATGCTTCTATCGTAAGTGGATTACCTTTGTTAACCTTTCGCAGTTGGAAGTCATCAGTTAAGGTCATATCATAATACCATACTCTCTCAGTCTGCCGTCCTTTTGTGAAGAAAAACAAATCAGTCTTTACACCTGCACCTGCATTAATAAACACGCCCTGTGGAAGGCTGATAACACAAAAGAGGTTGCACTCATCCAGTAATTTTCGTTTAGTTTGCTGATATGCTGCGGTCTTTGTATGGAACATGACCCCTTCATCTATGACCATGCCACAAGTTCCACCGTCTGCCAGGGAATCAATAATATGCTGAAGAAAGAGAATCTGAGCTTTTCCGGATTTGTATGGAAATTGCGCCTGTGCATCTTTTCCTTCTTTGCTTCCGAATGGAGGATTGGTCATAACATAATCAAACTGCGCCGGCGCGCCTTCAAACAGGTCTCCGTAAGTTACTGCGCCTGTCAGGGTATTGCCATGCCAGATACGCGGAAGATCAACGTCATGCAGCATCATATTTGCAAGACAGATGGGAATTGCTTCGCTTGCATCCTCTCTTCCCCAGAATGTTTCTGTTTTTAATTCTTTTATCTGTGTTCCCAGAGGATTTTGGCTATACATCGATTTGTAGGCTTCAATAAGAAATCCCCCTGTGCCGCAACAAGGGTCATAAACTGTTTTACCTATCTGTGGTTTGATAACATTGACTATCACACGAATAATCTCGCGCGGCGTGAAGAATTGTCCCCCATCATTTTTCTTTTCACCCAGGCTTGGCAATAGTCCTTCAAATGCCTGTGAAATGGGGAACATGTGCTGGTCGCTGATACTGGCTTCGGAGAGCGTATGAATTTTATCAAGAGCGTTCTGAAGGTTGGTTTCGCTTGATAAAATGGTCTTTTCCTTATTGCGGAATATCTCAGAAATGACTTTTTGTTTATTGCTGGCTCCTGTCACGCTTCCAATAGCCTTTAAATGTGGGAAAAGGTCATCATTCACGAATGAGAGGAAGGAACCGATTGTCTTTTCTGAGAGTTCGCGCCTTTTCCATCCAGGTAATTTCATCCGGATCATTTCATCGAAAGGAACTGTTTTATCAAAAGGCGCAGCCCAGTCCCTCCACCGGTATGGGGCTTTTAATGTTTCACTGTACGGAGTGCCAAGTGCTTTCGCCTTCTGCTCCTCGTTCTGCTCCATTATGTCAAGGTAGCGCAGGAAGAACATCCAGGTTAATTCAGGCACATAGAGTCTCGCCCCTTTTGCTCTATCGCGGCGCAATATATCGCATACAGATTTGACCGCCTTGTCCATGGCAGCCTGTGAGTTTATGATTTTGCCGTTTCCGTTGTTGTTTTTTGCCATATTTTTTCCAACTATATATTTTAATCAATTAAAAATTCTTGATTTCTTTTTGAAATTGCTGTGAGAATATTCTCAGTCAGTTTATCCATAAATTTTTAGTCCTCTTTTTTCTACAAGCTCGCTAAATAATGATTTCCTGGAAAGGTCAATGAGATCCACAGGTTTTGACAAATTTTTAAATAACTCGGTATAAAATTCAAAAAACAGGCGTGGTTCGATTCCATTAACACCGATGTCTATATCATTGGATTCTTTGTCATACTTTATCGAAGAACCAAATAGAATAATATAGGATACTTTATATTTTTTAGCATATTTTATGATTGTATCTTTATCTTCTTCTGATATCATCTTCATTAAATCCTGATTCGATTGCAAGTAATTTCTTTAATCTAATTATTTTTTCATGCTACTACTGCATGTGCACCTTTAAGTGATACGTTCAATTCGCTCATTTGCACTGTCTTTGAAGCATCCAGAATTTCAATTTCAAGTATCTTTTTATCTTTTGAATAATGGGCTATGATCCCTTCCGCAAGATCAACTGAATCTACAGGCTTTCCATCACGAAGGCGTATTATCAAAGCATCTGCGTCAGGTGAGTATTTTATCTGCATATTTTTCACCTCCTTCAAAATATCTATCTGCTGATGGATAATAAACTGTTATAAGAACGGGTAATTTTATATCATATTCATACACTGCTCTAACTACATGTTTATCATGTCTTTTATGTGCAATAAACCTATTAAAATGACCTGTAACAACTTCTTCAGGAAATATCAAAGCATCCAGAACTTGTTCAATACTCAAGCCCCAAACACTAATGCGATCTAAAGAATGATGCGTAAAAAGCAGATGAAGTTTTAGACTATCAACATCAATTTTATAAAGTCTGCCCTTGGGTTTTTCTTCGGTTCCGATGATTTGAAATTTCATTTTATTCCTTCTGCGAACCTGAATACTCCTCTTCAAAATCAAATACTTCGCGCAGGATCGCCCCGGGCAGCGCCTCGATTGCATCAAGCTGTTTTTCTGCTGCCAGGCGCGCTTTCTCAAGCTCTGACATTTTGCGCTCAAGGTCAGAGGATATGATGGTCTGCTCAGATATAGTGGGAGGGAGCGGTATTGAGAAACCCTTTACATCATCATTACTTATGGCTGGATACATGGCGCCTTGAACCATATTAGAAACTGCATCGACAAAATATGGTGAGGTAAGATAATGAAAAAAGTATCGTGCGTGATAGTCATCTTTTAATCTAATAACACAAAAACCACTACTGCAAATATTTCCTTCATTACTTTTATCCAATAACGCAACCGCGTTCAAATTAGGTCTAACTGTTGAAATGATTATATCATTTTCTCTTAAAATTGTTTTCGCTCTGCTTGGAGCCTCTTTTACTAATATTTGACTGGCATTGGAAATTTTCTTGCGCACATTGTCTACACCTGTAATATCGATATAATTAAATTTTTCCTTCCCATAATTTTCAGGGTTGAAGACTTGAATATTCTTTTCTATAACATCCTTTATCGTCTTCCATTTCCACCCCTCCGGCAACTCATCCCCTTCCTCATAAGAAAAAATCTCACTCAAAATAGCGCCCTTCATCGCTCCAATCGCTTCTTTCTGGCGCAATGCCGCCCCTCTCATCTTCTCGACCTGCGTCATCCTTTTTTCGAGGTCGGAAGCGATGGTGAGCTGGTCGGAAAGAGTGGGGGGGATGGGAATATTGATATTCTCAATATAACCTCTCGTCAGACCTTTGATTGTTGAACCCTGACAGGCTTCTTCGAGTTGCTTTGAAATAGAAATTAAAAAGATAGCCAAGTATTTAGCATCATAACTTTTATCAACTTTTAGAACACTTACGTCTTGGCTTACTCCCAGGGTTTTTGCTGCCATTCCAATCCGTCCAACTCTTGTTCTTGAAACAATGAGTAAATCTCCATTTTCACATCTTTGAGTTTTACCCGAATCGAGACCTTTTTCAGTTAAATAAGAACGGGCATTTGAAACAAACAATTCAGTAACATCTGCACCGGTAATAAAAGGATAATTACCATCCCAATATTCTGATACGTCTGTGCTTGGAGTCCCGCCTTGTGATAACAATCCCAATTGCTTCAATTTCATCATCTTCCAACCCACGGGTAGTTTCCTTTTTTTATCGATGCTCATGCAAGATTGTCTCCACAATAATATCATTTGAATTATCAAAATGGCACATCACAGCATCAATAATATTCTCTCTCACTTCTTCAATCGTCTCACTCTGCTTAAAGATAGAATAATCTAGGGCGCGGGTATTAAAGCCGCCTTTTGGGTCTTTCTCTATTAAAAAACGGATTTTTTTCATTTCTGACCATACAGGTCGCAAATTGGTCAGTCGGCGTACTTTGCACTCTTTGCGTCCTGGTATGATAAATGACCAACATTTTGAGGTAGAACACGGATGACACGGATTGGACGGATTTTCACAGATACGTTTAATCCGTGCACATCTGTGTAATCCGTGCAATCCGTGTTCTATCACACCTTTTTTATTGTTATCTTTGTACCGAGGTTCATTGCTGACTTTGTTGTGATTTATCCCCCCCAATTCAGTTACGGTATTAAATATGCGTTCATCTGCGTTCATCTGCGGTTCCTTCACGTAAGTAACCTCGTCTTTGTCTCCTGAATCAGCATCTCCGGAGCTATTTTGAGTCCGACAAGCGCCTGAAATCCACCGCTCGCCACTACCTCAGCCTCATTAAAAATTTCAGTCGTCTCAAGCTCCTCAATCCCTCCCTTTTCAAACTGGCGCGCAATAGAAACAAGCACATTTCCCGTTATCTCAGGGAACTGACGGAGCCACTGCTTATTTTTGTATTTGAAAGCTGTTGTCCTCTCAATTCTTGATTTTGGCGGTATGCCATATCCAAGTTTGGCAAGCACATCAAAAAGGTCGCACTCTCGTTCATCCTCAAGTTCACGAATGAGCCGCACTGCACCATCGCCTCCAAGTTGAGATATCAATTTAAGCCTTTTTTCAAGTTTAGTCCATTTCTCCCGCAGATCATCAACACCCGGCGCTTCATCCACAAGCCTTTGCGCAAGTATTTCTTTATATTCTTCCAGAGGTACAAGAACCTCTTTTCCATTCTCTTCGCAAAGAATAGACCTCCCCTCGCCTTCGATCTGAACAGTGAACTGCTGTTCACCAACCCGAATAATCCTCCGCTTTGGCGTATCGTCACCATAAGAAGAAGTCGGAGACTCGATACCCTCTGGCGGTTCTTCAGGCTTTGAGGGTTTGGCGCGGCTCTTGAATTCTTCGCCGAAAAGCCGGGTAGCGTTGGTATAATCATATAAGCGGAACATCAATTTAGAACCGCGCGGCTCACCTGTTCTTGTTCCCCTGCCAACCATCTGGTAAAAACTGATGGGTGATTCGAGATATCTGAAAAACACAACGTTGCCAAGATTGGGAATATCCACGCCTGTAGAAAGCAGGTCAACCGTAGCAGCTATAAAGTGTGAATTCTTAGAACCCCGGAAATCAGGAATAATTTTGTCAGCCGGAGGTCTCAAATCAGGGTTTCCTGTGCATTGAAAAGCATACCATTCCCTGACCATTTGCTTGTTTACTTTGCACCATTTTTCGTAAAGATTATTCATTGCAATCATAATCTGGTTGGCATGAGAATCCCTTGCGCAGAATATGATCGTCTTTTGATGAGGTCCGCCGGTATCGAGCAAATGCTGGAATAAATCTTCAGACATAGCTTTTACCCTGTCATCCAGCATCAATTTGACTTCATAATCTTTTGCATTATACTGGTCTTCAATATCCTTTGGATTAATCTTTTTGCCAGTATAGGGATCGAAAGCCGAGCGCCTTTCTATATCTTCTTTTGTAATTTCCTTCTTATCTAAATCAACTGTTCTTCGAATAACTTCGCATGCTGCAAGATAACCGTCCTCCTGCCCATCGCTGATGGAATATTCATAGATAGGGTCGCCGAAATACTCGATATTGTGAGCGGTTATATTTTCATCACCATTTCTGCCGTCCGATCCTTTTTTTCCGCCAACAACAATACGTGGCGTTGCAGTAAGACCGATATGTACTGCATCTGGATTATCCGTGAGAATTACGCTCCATTTTCCCCATGCGCTGCGATGGCATTCATCAAGGATAATATGACTGAAATAATTTTTTGGATAATTTTCTTTCCAGAATCTTGGCTCATCATCTTCTGCTGTAACATTCAAAGTCTGATATGTGGCGACAATGATCTTTGCATTTGCCTGAGGTTCTTGCGTAGTAACAATCTGGGCATTATCTCCAAAAACGCTATGAAGTTTTCCCATTCCCTGTGTTCTAAGCTCATCACGATCACACACAAACAAAGCTCGTTTAAGCTGACATGCCTGCCCAAGTTTATGAAGAAGCTGTACGGCAATTACTGTTTTTCCAGTTCCTGTAGCAAGGGATAGCAACAATCTGTTCTTTCCAAGAGCAATTTTTTCCAGCGCAGCACGGATGGCAGCATCCTGAAAGTAATATCGTGCAGCTTCCCCGCCTTTATAAGGCATGAGCAATGGTTTTGCAACTTCTGATTCAAGTTTGAAACCGTTAATTTTTTCATATCGCTGCTTAAGTTCTTCAGGTGTTGGAAAATCTGATAAACTCAAAGCGTCCTTTATTTGTTCTGTATCCTTTCCATACTCAGTAAAAAGCTTCCCATTGGTTGAGAAAACGAAAGGAACATTGAATTTTTTCATGTAATCTTTTGCCTGTTGAATACCAAGTGATGGCAATTTATCTTCAGATTTCGCCTCAAGTATTGCCAAAGGCATAGGGGGTTTGCCTTTAACAATTTGAACACAGAGAAGATAATCCGTTCTTCCCCTTCGTTTTCTCGGTCTGCCATCTATGATATCCGTCCCTCCAGGGGTCTTTTCTTCCCGAATCAAGGAATCACCCCAGCCACGATTATAGAGAGCGGGATTAATGAGTTCGATGCGCGTTTGATGTTCATCTCTTGACATTGTCAAATTCCTTTAACCACTATTTTAAAATGATGCAATAGTATATAATTTCTTCATACTCTTAATAAAGGATAAATATATAAATTGAATTGTTTATCTTATACATTGGAGTGATGATAATGGAAGAAATCACATTTATTACAGAAGACGGAGTGAAAATTTCAGGGAACTATTTCAAACCAAAAAAAGAACATGCACCGGTTTTTCTATTATTGCATATGATGCCAGCCACTAAAGAAAGCTGGACCGAATTTGCAACCCGTCTTCAGGAAAAAGGTTTTGCTGCCCTTGCTATCGATCTGCGCGGGCATGGCAGTAGCACAGATAAGAATGGATCGAAATTAGATTATAAGGAATTCAAAGATCACGAGCACAGGGAATCCATGAAGGACATTGCTGCTGCAAAGGAATTCCTGAAAGGCCAGGCAAATGTGGACATATCCGGAATGGCAATTGCAGGAGCAAGCATTGGCGCGAACCTTGCCCTGTGGCAGGCATCCATCGATAAAGACGTTTCGCTCCTTATCCTGTTATCACCCGGCCTCAATTACAGGGGAATACAGGCGGCTCAACTTGCTCCTCATTATTCCGGCCCGGTCTATATCCTGGCAAGCGAAATGGATGCAACAAATGCTGCACAAAGCAGCAGGGAATTATTTAAGATTTTTCCGGGTGATAAGGAGTTAGAGATCATAAAGAGAAATTCACATGGCACTAACATGTTCATTTCGGAACCTGGCCTGATCGATAAATTACTGGAATGGACAACAAACAAAATATATAAATATTGATTCTCCTAATATAATCTGATGGTTCAAGGAGAATAAACAATGGTTGATTGGAATGACAACACGGTCAAGCTTGCAGTATATTTAATATATGGAACAAGTTTTCTTATAATGTTTGCTGCATTGATTTTGTGGAAAAAAAGGGTAAGCCATATAGAGATCATGGATGATTTTAAATACCTGGCTGCTTTCGGGCTTCTTCATGGTCTTGCCGAATATTCGGATATCCCCAGATTCCTGGCATGGCAGCCCTCCTGGATTTTTGACCTTGTCAAGTTGTTACTCGTCTCAAGTTCATTTGCAGCGCTCCTTGCCTTTGGATTGAATATAATCTCAGCAGGAATTGAAGAGCGCAGATGGCTTCGCGGAATACCTTACGGGGCATTTCTGATGTATATCTGGCTGTTGGTTTTTACAGGACTTGATTTTACAAACCAGGATACGGGTATAAATTATAAAGCAGCCGACCTTGCGCAGCGTTACAGTCTGGGATTAATTGGTGCAGCTGTTACATCATATGCATTTTTTGATCTCTCAGGAAAGATGAAAGCCATTGCGGGTGAGATTGCCGGGAAAAAATTCATGTTTGCAGGCATTGGATTTGCCTTATATGCGATTTTCGGGGGTATTAACGTAAATCCTGTATTTGGGGTACCTGCGGTTGTTTACCGTTCCGGGATAGCTGTGTTAATAACAATAGCAGTTATAGGAATATTCAGATTGTTCGAGGTAAAGCAATCGAAATAAAGAAATATAAAGGACATCATTGAAATTAAGTACAAATCGGAGGAATAATTCATGGATATGGAATTCAAAAATAACTTCATTCAATTCTGGAAAAAATATTTCGATAACGCAGAACTTCCCATGGCATTTTATTATACCGGGGAAGAGGGTCATGCCCAACTCGCTAAACCCGGTACTGTCCCAAGATGCATTATTGGTGCATTGCAGAATGTAAGAAAAGGTGAATCTTATTGCTTCGATATAGGGTCCATTGGATGCTTCGGGGGAAAAAGATATCTTGGTTTTGCTGAAACGATAAGGCCCAATTTCGAATATTTCCTCTCATGCGGCATTCCCGGGCAAATGGAAGGTGAACGGTACAAGAAATCCCCCGAACTTGTAAAGGAACTGATGAGAAAGCAGCCTGTTTTCAAGGCGCCTGCAAAGTATATTGTTTTTAAGCGATGGGATATGCTTGAAGAATCGGATAACCCCGAAGTGGTAATCTTTTTTGCAAGACCTGATGTTATGTCAGGACTCTTCACTCTCTGTGGATTTGATGAATCCGAGCCCAATGGGGTTATTGCACCATTTAGCTCTGGATGCGCTTCTATTGTCCAGAACCCTTATCTTGAAAAGGATTCGGACAGCCCGAAAGGGATTATCGGGATGTTCGATGTTTCAGCACGCCCCTATGTTTCCGCGGATGAACTGACATTTGCGGTTCCCATGAATAAGTTTGAG
>CABMCA010000099.1 GCA_902384525.1 uncultured archaeon | reverse complement strand
TAGAAAAGGCACAAAAATTTTATGAGCTTGAAATTACGGTTTCTTATATCTTGGTCGTGCCTGAACCTTCGGCTGAAGGGGAAGACCTTGAAAAAAGGATAGAATTGCGCGTTGAAAAAATCACGGCCTTATCGCCTCAAAAACTCAGGGAACAGGTAGAAAAAACAATTGTTGTTATCAATTTGATAACCCTGAGTTCGGCAATCCTTGCAGCTATCATTGGAGGTTTAAGTGTAATGAACACCATGTTAATGTCAGTTTCGGAAAGGACAAAAGCTTTCGGTCTCATGAAGGCAATGGGTGCCCAGTTCAGGGATATTCTTTATCTTACCATGGGAGAATCTGCGCTTATGGGTGTCCTCGGAGGAATTTTTGGAATTATCGGAGGTGGGATATTCATTTACTATATGAACGAATACCTGTCTTCTATGGGAATGGTGCTTTTTGCTATCACACCAAGGCTTATTATAATATCACTGCTTTTTGCAACTCTTCTCGGAACTCTTTCCGGGAGTATTCCGGCGTATCGTGCAATGAAAATGAATCCCATGGAGGCCATGAAGTATGGATGAACCTATCCTGAGTGTCAGGAACCTTTCAAAAACCTATATGAAGGGAAAAATCCCGGTGCATGCTCTCAGTGATGTGAGTTTTGACGTTCAAAAAGGCGAGTTCCTGAGTATTATAGGGCCGTCGGGAAGCGGTAAATCCACGTTCCTTTCAATGATAGGGCTTCTTGATAGACCAACAAAAGGCAGCGTGTTTATTGATGGGGTCGAGGTTACAAAAGCAACAGATAGCGAAGCACCGAAAATCCGCCGTGAAAAGATCGGTTTTGTATTTCAGCATTTTAATCTCATACCCACGCTTTCAGCTTTTGAAAACGTTGATATTGCGATGCGGTTTGCAAGGGTCCCGAAAAGCAACCGAAAAGAAAGAGCGACGGAGCTTCTCACCCGGATGGGGCTTCGCGACCGGATTAACCATAAGCCTTCTGAATTATCCGGCGGAGAGCAGCAGCGTGTTGCGATCGCGCGGGCAATGGCGAACAATCCTGCGATAATACTTGCTGATGAACCTACGGGTGAAGTGGATACAAAAACACGGGATATGATCGTGGAACTCCTTCGGGATTTAAGTGAAAACGGGCAGACTATTCTTATTGTAACCCATGATACATCAGTATCGGCGAGGACTAAGAGAATAATAAAAATGCTGGATGGAAGGATCGAAAGTGATACAATAAATGCCTGACCTTGTAATCAAAAATGCCAGAATTTTCATAAATGATGCTATCCAGCCAGCTGAAATAGCCGTAGATGACGGAAAAATCTCAAAGATCGGGAAAATCGTTGGACAGAAGGAATATGATGAGATCATTGACGCCAGAGGCGCGCTCATATTGCCAGGCGCGATTGATGTCCATGTTCATTTCCGTGACCCTGGAATGACAAAGAAAGAGAACTGGTATACAGGTTCATGCGCAGCGGCAGCCGGGGGCGTTACGATGGTCATAGATCATCCCAATACGATCCCACCTACAATAGATAGCTCTTCGTTTAAGGAAAAATTAAAAGAATCCGGAAAATCAATAATCGATTATGGTATCAATGCAGGAGTAACAGCAAATCTCACGAATCTTAAGAACCTCTGGGAACTTGGCGTAACTGCATTCGGTGAGATATTCATGGCAGAATCCACAGGATCGCTGAACGTTAATGAGAGGACATTGAAAGAGGCGCTTCCTGCAATTGGAAACCTGGGCGCAGTGGCTTGTATTCATGCTGAGGACGAAGAGACGAGAAAGAAATTCGTCAATTTGCTTAAAGGGAATCTGGCACCAGAATCGTATTCTAAGTCCCGTCCCAATTTATCTGAAAAAATCGCTGTGGAAAAAGCGATCAAGCTTGCAGTTGATACAACAAAACTGCATTTCTGCCACATCAGCGCGCTTGAAAGCCTCGACGTCATAAGAAGAGCGAAAGCAAATAATAAAAACATTACCTGTGAAGTAACACCTCACCATCTTTTTCTATCCACAAGGGACTACAGGCGGCTTGGCACACTTGGAAAAATGAATCCACCGCTTCGGGATTTCCCATCCCAGCAGAGCCTGTGGGAAGGTTTGAGGGACGGGACTTTAGATATAATTGCCTCAGACCATGCCCCGCATCTTGAATCAGAAAAAATGACTGATATATGGTCTGCTCCTGCCGGGGTTCCCGGTGTTGAAACAATGATGCCCCTGATGCTTATGGCAATAAAACGAAATCTTCTCACACTGAAACGGGTAATTGAAGTAACAAGCCAGAATCCGGCAAGAATATTTGGCCTGAAAAAAGGCGTACTTGCGCCCGGATATGATGCTGATATGATAATTGTGGGCGAGGAAAAAGAGATACGTAAAGAAAAACTTCACAGCAAAGCAGGATGGACACCTTTTAACGGAATGAAAGGTTCGTTTCCCGGAATGACCATCTCACACGGCGAAGTAGTTTTTGAGGACGGTGAGATAATTGCCAGGAGAGGTTGTGGCAGGTTCATTCCAGGGCAGGGATTGAAGACAGGAAGTGGAGATGAGTATGAGTAAAAAGAGTAATATACAGTGAACCATAATATTAAAAGGAATAAATTGCAACGCAGAAACAACTTTTCAGGAGGGGTTTAAAGGTATAAGACGATAGCCCTTGTTACGGATGATTTTCCGGTATATCATTCCATCATTGAGGAAGGCCGATCCCGTAAATTGAATATCCTTGTTCTGAATCCCGAAGAACGCATACCCCCGCACGTTGGTGTTATCATTACCACAGAGAGGGAATTTGAGTTTATTGATTTTGATCATGACATGATCATTATCGCTGACAACAGGCCACAGGCAACCCTTGATAAAGCGCTTTCCATGCTGTTAGGAGAGGATTTTGAACATCTGGTTATAGGAATAGACCCTGGAAAATATCCTGGTGTTGCCATACTTGGAAATAATAAGACAATTTCTGTTCATCATGTCTCTGTAGGTGATGTCTGCCCGCTTATAAGACGAATAATGCAGGAATTTGAAAATAAAAAAATCATTGTCAGGATAGGTCATGGTGCAAGACTTATCCGTTCACAGTTGATAAACGGGATACTTGACCTTGGAATACAGGTAGAAATGGTAGATGAAACCGGGACAACACCGCATCTTGGAAAAGGAGTTCATGGACGGGTGATATCTGATATTATTGCGGCAATTAATATTGCATTGATCCCGGGAAAAATCGTGGGAAAACAATTCATTGAGCCTTCGAATGGGGAAGTAAGGGTAATTCAGGAATCAAGCCGGGAATACAGCAACGGTCGTTCGACTATTCCGCGGCTTCTTGCAAGGGCTGTTGCAAAAGGGGAATTAACCCTTGATGAAGCTATGAAAAAACACAAGAACGATTAACGTTTTGATATCTTGTTTCTTGTTGTCCTTGCTGAAATCCATGCACCTGTAACCGCAATTAATACTGCTACTGTCACGCTTCCGAGAACAAACTGGCGGCCATTATTGATTATAGGATATGTGTCCATTGCTTCCCGTATAACA
This sequence comes from uncultured archaeon, assembly GCA_902384525.1. GTDB lineage: Archaea > Halobacteriota > Methanosarcinia > Methanosarcinales > Methanoperedenaceae > Methanoperedens. Next base: position 3,012 of record CABMCA010000099.1, on the reverse strand, counting down.
AGTATATATGTGCTTCCAGCCCATAAGATAATACCGAATGCAAGCACGAAGAACGGATGTGACCAGTGCCTTCCGATCTTTTCTTTAGCCAGGTGCAGGTCGAAAATTATGCCAATATTGATTATTACACCTGCAATTGCATACCACCATATGGAGGCATTGATGTAACCCATAAGCAGGACAAGATATCCCACAAGTATCGGTTCGTTATAATAATCCCAGAGAGCAATACCACCCTGCACGGTACCAATGAGTGACAGTATTATGGCTGCCAGGTACATAACAAAAGTAATTTTTCCTCCATATAAGGATTTCATCATAGTCCCTTTGAAACTATCCACGATATCATCAAAACCTGTCCCCCGAAATAGCATATAAAGGCCAATGCTTGCAGTTATTGCCATTACCGCAACCTCAGGGCGATCAAAGTATAATGAGATCGCATAGATCAGGAAAACAAGACCGATCGGAACGAAAAAAGTATGTGATATTTTTGGGTCGTTGAATGCTTTTTTAATTATATAATATGTGCTTTCCAGATTCTCATGCTGTTTTACGATTATTCTATGAACTGCATCAACTTTTATCCTGGATTGTATGATAGGCAATACAGATTCATCTTCTGCCCCATCAGAAACAAGTATCACTTTAAGTGGTTTTAGCTCAAGGAGAATTCTGTCAAGCTGTTCAGCGATTTTCCTGTCAGCCAGTATTCCGACTTTTTTATCTCCGGCTATTGAAACGATCTCTACACTCTCTTTTTGGGCAATAAGTTTATCATAAACATTAATGCCGCCAAAAATTGTGTTGATATCCGAATCTTCCGGGTCGCTGGAAGCAAGTCTGACTGCAGCATCGATGTTTGCAGTGCGCCCGATTACCGGGCTTTCCACATTTCCTTTTTCCCCAAGGTCGTTGTCCCTGTCAATACATATGATAAGCGTATGCATTGTACCCTGTTATCTTCATGTTTATATAAATAACATTCGTATCAATTTTATAAATTGCCAATCGCTTTATATCAAAAAATCTTTTATTTGGGGAAAAGAGCCCATAAATCAATGATTTTTATTGACAGATATATGATCCCTATACATTTTATTATTTTTGCGATCGATACCACAACCATGAACCTTTTAGTTTCATAATTTTCAATTCCCGCAACCATCGGGGCAAGGTCGCCAACAATCGGGATCCATGGGGAGACAAGCAGCAGGAACGCACCATATTTGCGAAAATATAATTGCATCATCAGTTCCTTTTTCCGGTCATGGAACGGTATTATCTTTCGAATTTTATATTTTCCTAATAAATATCCAATATATGCTCCTGCTATTGATCCCACGATCAAAATTAATAATACTATCTCAGGTTTTTTTCCAACATCCAGTAATCCGAAAACCACGGGTTCTGTTGGTATGGGTATTATGGATGAAATCAGGGCTATAAGAAGAAGTCCGGCCATCCCATAGGATATGAATATTTCAAATAATACCATTTTTATTGCTTATATTGAGTGTTAAATATAAATAATAATCTCTTCTTAAACGATTGAAATTGGTTTTTCTGATTCTGATTGTGAGCTTTTTAGCGCTTTTTTTGAAGAATTACGTTTAGTTTTACTCGATTTAACTTCCTTTACTTCAATTTTTGGCTCTTTTACCAATCCATTCTTCTTTTCTTCTTCAACCTTCTTCTGCCACTCATTAAAATTACAATGGGGGCATCCGATCTCCCAGGAGCGCTTTCCTTTATTCACTATTTTTATATGGAATAGGCCATGGTCATTGCATAGCTTTTCAGTGACTACGATCTGTCCGATTTTAGGCAGGGGCAGAGTGAAATCACAATTTGGATACCCGGAACATCCGATAAATCTTGAGCCTTTTTTGGATTTTCTGATGATAAGGTCAGATGAACATTTCTGGCATGTTCCGATAACCCTGTCTTCATATAATCCGTTCCTGAGGGCCTCACTTATCAGATCCTTGTTCTTGGTCATATCCTTGAATACTTCACCCAGCATATCCCTTGATTCCTTGACCACGAAGTCTTCGGTAATCTTGCCCTCGGAAATCTCATCCATGTCTTTTTCAAGTTTGCTTGTCATGTCGGGTTTAGTGATAGTGCTTGCATATTTTTCAAGCGCCTCAACAACTGCAAAGGCTGTTTTTGTTGGCTGGATGGGATTTCCGTGAACATATGCCCTGGAATAGAGTTTGGATATTATTTCATGGCGCGTGGATTTTGTTCCCAGGCCCAGGTCTTCCATTATTTTGATAAGATGACCCTGTCCGTATCTTGATGGGGGTTGTGTCTCTTTTTCTACAAGATTTACTTCTTTTACTGTAAGGGATTGCCCTTCTGCTAACTTTGGCAGTATCCTGTCTTCCGGCAGATTATATGAATAATACCATCTCCAGCCAGGTTCCATTAGTCTTGCCCCGTTCGCCCCAAAATCCTCACCGCTGATATCAACTGTTACAGCCATTGTTTCCCAGAGTGTTTCGCCCGCAAATGTTGCGAAGAACCGCCGGACTACAAGCTCATATAATTTCCATTCATCTTCTTTAAGCTGGCTTCTCTTGGCAGGTGTCGCTGGATGGATTGGGGGGTGGTCGGTGGTTTCTTTCTTGCCTCTTGTGGGCTGGAGTTTTCCAGACAATAACTTCTGTGCATATTCTTTGAATTCAGTGTTAAGAAAAGATTCAATGATTCCTTTTGTGTCAAGTGTTTCAGGATAAACGGTATTATCAGTACGCGGATACGAGATGTAACCATTCACGTAAAGGAATTCTGCTATCCTCATAGCATTAGAAGGGGAAATCCCGATAGCACTTGCCGCTCTTAAGAATTCGGTGGTATTAAACGGCGTTGGAGGTTTTTCGCTTCGTTTTCCAAGTATGATACTTTTTACTGTTCCGGTTTTTCCAATTTTTGCCCTGGTCGCTTCAGCTTCTGCCTGATCAAGGAATCGTCCTTTTTTGTGCTGTGCTTCAAATTCCCCACCAT
>CABMCA010000098.1 GCA_902384525.1 uncultured archaeon | reverse complement strand
TTTATACCTTTTAGACTATCTACAAACTACTTGCACCGATGGTCTAGTGGCTATGACTTTAGCCTTCCAAGCTAATAACTCGGGTTCAAATCCCGATCGGTGCATCTCATTTTTCAAAAATAATTCTGAGGTTAAAGCCAGAAGTTTTGTTATGATCTTTTGTTCGGAAGCCAGGGTATTCGGAAGTACTGAACCTCCAGAAATCTATATGAATAATGGAGTTGTATGCGAAGGAAAATGGAGATAAATAATTATGGGAAATATTAGACAAGGATATGTAAAATCATTAACAGCCCAATTACTTGAAAAACACAGTGATGCTTTTAGTCTTGATTTTAACCAGAACAAGGAAAACGTTACTAAATATACAGACGTCGAAAGTAAGATTATCAGGAATCGAGTAGCTGGGTATGTAGTGAGGCAATTGAGAGTTAAAGCTACAAGAAAGAGATAAAGATTTATGTTAAAAGGTGTTCTGCCTGCTCTTATTACCCCCTTTACGAAGGATAATAAGGTCGACAAAGAAGGTTTACGGCAGAATATCGGTTTTCTTATCGAGAACGGAGTTTCCGGTATTGTTCCTTGCGGAACTACAGGCGAATCTGCGACACTTTCCATAGAAGAACACGAAAAGGTCATAGAGATCGCAATAGAATGTTCCACTGTTCCAGTTGTTGCGGGAACAGGTTCTAATAATACGACCGAGGCACTGGAGTTGACCAATTCTGCCAAAGATGCAGGGGCAGATGCAGCGCTTTTAATCACCCCTTATTATAACAAGCCCAATGACCGTGGAATGCTTGCTCATTTTAAGAAGATCGCCAACGAAGTTGATATTCCAATAATCCTCTACAATGTACCTTCGCGAACAGGTATCAATCTCAAGCCTGAGGTGGTGGCCGAACTTGCAAAAGAGAGCAATATAATCGGTGTAAAAGAAGCAAGCGGCAACCTTGACCAGGTAACAAGGATCCTGGAACTCACCCAGGATGAGGAATTTGTTGTTTTTTCCGGAGATGACGGCCTGACACTCCCTATAATAGCAATCGGAGGAGCAGGCGTAATTTCCGTTGTCGCTAATGTAGCCCCGAAGCTTACGGTTTCCATGGTCGAGGCGTTTCGCGATGGGAATTTTGAAGAAGCAAGAAAATTGCATATCAAGCTTGCTCCTCTTATACGCGCAGTCTTTTTGGAGACAAATCCTATCCCGATCAAGAAAGCTGTTGAACTTATCGGACTTCCTGCCGGGGATTTGAGGCTTCCTCTTGCTCCCATGAGCCAGGATAATGAGCGAAAGCTAAAAGCTGCTTTAAATGACCTTCATCTTTTGAAATTGAAGTGATCCTATGATAAAAATAGCCGTAACAGGTGCCTGCGGAAAAATGGGCGGCCTTATTATTGAAAATGTCCTGAAATCAAAAGATATGAAGCTTGTGTCCGCCATTGATGTCACAAATATTGGAAAGGATATAGGCGAGGTCATGAGGACAGGAAAGCTGGACATTCCTGTAACGGATGCAAATGATATTGAAAATGTCCTGAAAAAGTCAAAACCTGATATTCTTATTGATTTCACGATAGCCCAGGCTGCTGTGAAAAATGTAACTGCCTGCGCCAAGAATAAGGTCAATCTTGTTGTGGGTACGACCGGTTTCACAAAAGAGCAAAGATCCATAATGGATAAAGCAATATCCGAAAATAGTATCAGCGCAGTCATCACACCAAATTTTTCGATTGGTGTTAATGTTTTCTGGGGTTTGCTTGCAGAAGCCGCAAAGAGGCTCGGGGATTATGATATTGAAATAATAGAAGCCCACCACAACCAGAAAAAGGATGCCCCCAGCGGTACCGCAATGAAGGCTGCTGAGGTTATTTCAAATACTCTTGGCGGAAAAGAGCTGGTATATGGAAGACATGGGCTTGCTCCCAGGCATAAGGAGATTTGCATCCATGCAGTACGCGGCGGGGATATCGTGGGCGACCATACAGTGCTTTTTGCGGGTGATGGCGAGAGAATCGAAATAAAGCACCAGGCGCATAGCAGGCAGGCATTCGCAAAAGGGGCTGTGAAAGCGGCACTCTGGGTCTCAAAAGCACAACCGGGCATATATGAAATGGCGGATGTTCTTGGGATCAAATAAATATAATAGATGATCACAATATATTGATCACAATGACTGAAAATGAGAATATCAAACCAAAATTACTTGTAGATTGTGTTGGACTCTATTGTCCAATACCGATTTTTAATACAGCCACTGAAATGGAAAAATTAATGCCGGGTGAAGTCCTGGAGATGGTTACTGGAGACCCTGCGGCTGTCCAGGATATCCCGCGATGGGCAAAAAGGGCGGGACATAAGTTGATAAAACTATTTAAGGAAGGCGAGCAGTTTCATTTCTTAATACAAAAAGGTTAAAAAGTTTCTTTTTATCTTTTTGTAGCTTTACATATCGATCATATAACATTTTATTCTTTTTTTATGGACATTTAACCATTATTATTTAAAAAATCATGATTCATTATAATCGGTATCTTTTTAATCATATTTTCAATATAGATAAAGTATATATTTGTTTAACTCTTAATAAGAAACACACCTGTTCGTAGAGCAAACAGACGAAAGAATTAAAACACATAAATAAATAATACTAAAAATCTTCGCAGCCTCTTGATTATAAGGGCAAACAGACGAAAGAATTAAAACACATAAATAAATAATACCACAAATCTTCGCAGGCTCTCGATATCCCAGAAAGGAGATATCCCAAAATGGCAGGTGATATAAAATAGAGAGGCGAAGGTATGAGTATTAAAGAATTTCTGGAAACGGAACCATCTTTTAGTGAAGTATTGAATTTTATAGAATCTGAAAGTAAGAGGATAGCGGCTGAAATAAAAGCGAAGGAAGAAGCAAAGAAGGTTTCTAAAATTTCATAAATAGTAATGCTATTTTTGATTATTACTGGTAAGAAACCTTTACCGGATGACCCATTTGAGTATCTAAGAATTTACCTTTGTCGTGAACCTACAACAAAGGAAATTCAACAGTATATTAAAACTGGTATTGTTGGGGGTCTGAATGGGTAGGTATTTCTCTGATATCATAGACTCCCCTGAGATTATCGAAGCAAAGCGCGTAAGTGCTATGTCGCCGGCTGAATTTGCAGCATATGATATAGCTCATCCTCTCAATCTTCCTGTAACATCGCTTTCAAAAGAGGATAAACTTAAATTAGAATTAAAAGAGCGGTTTTCTACTAAATCTCATGAAGCCTTTTTAAACGATTTTAAAGAAAATAGGACTTACGCATTTGCTCTCAAATAGTTATTAACAGCATTAGGACTTACGCATTTGCTCTCAAATAGTTATTAACAGCATATCTATTGATAGTGGCCTTCTGCTCATACCATGATATATGCTCTTTTAACCGTCTAATTTCCAACTTAATAAACGCTACAAAGGAAGCAAAAATATGAGTTTTTTGAGAAGCTGCAAGAGTAGAATAGCATTTCTCTATTCCTGTTGTTTGCTTGATTCCCCTGTGAAACTCTTCTATTTTCCATCGTTGCTTGTAATGATTCACAAAATCATCATAATCTTCTAAAGTTAAATCGCTCGTTGCCAGATACGTAATGTCGCCATTCTTGTCAACTATCTTACATACCAGAATGAAACCAAATTCCTTAAGCCAGACTTTCCTCACTTGTGTTTCAGGAAGATCCAAATCAGCTACAGGAATATAATTTCCCTGGATAACATTGATTTTACGGTTAGATTTCAGGCTGCAAATAAAATTCCAACTGAATTTTCTAACAAGTTTAAGATTGCTTATACTGGAATACCATGAATCAATCAGGACATAGAGCGGGGAAAAGCCCCGGTCTTTAGCCCTTTTGAGCATGTCTTGAAAATGGTCATTTTTAGTCTTGTCATCGACCTCTTTTCGATAGATGCGATAATCTACAGGAATGAATTCATCCTCACTTGTCCAGAGCAGATTTACAAGACAGATACCATTTATCAGTCCATGTTCATTTCCACTGTATTGCTTTTTAGCAAGTTCGTTTACTCTTGAATATTGCTTGTTCAGAAGAGTATCATCACACAACAGATATCCAGTCTTTGCATTAACCAATCTCTTAACCTGGTTCCAAAGATCGGATGGTGTAAAGTTTGAGCTGGATAGCCATCTTGATACTGAATCGTGACATAAATCAGAAACAGGAGAGACTCTTGACAATTCTAAGCCAGAATATCTATTCTGGTTTGCTATTAAAAAATTGGTGTACAATTTTAGGGAACACTTTTGCTTTTGCATAATTTTGTTGCTTTAAATATGTTTGTGCAAGCTGGATATTAAAATTATGCTGAGTATGGTTGGTTGGGGTTAATCGCGTAAGTCCTAGAAAAGTCGGATTCTGATAATTCATGTAATAAATATGCAGTATTCAATAAGGAAGGAAAATATTTTATTCCTCTTCCCTGCGGTAAATGGACTTGTCCCATATGCGGTGTTAAGAATGCGCGTGATCTTGCCAAAAGGATGGAATCAAGCGAAGCGAATTCATGGAAAATTAAATCTCATATTACTATTACAGTTGCAGATTTTGAAATTTCTGAGCATGTGGATGAATTCTGGAATCATTTACTCACTGATTTGAAACGGGGCGGTGACTTTGAACTTCCCAACGGTTCAATTAAACATTTTCCTGCACGTCCTAACTTAAAATTCATAAAAGTAAAAGAGTATCAGGAAGAACGATTTTTAAAAGGTGGGGTCTGGTATCGTCATATTCATGCTGTTTTTAATCAATATCTTACAAAATATGATATAATCCCTCTTTGGAATCATGCTACAAAAGCTAAATTTAATTATGTAGAAGATACGCATCCTCATAATTTCAATGCTGGCAAATATCTTTTTAAATATTTTACTAAACCTGAGTATCAGGACTTATTTACAAAAGGTGAAAGGCGATATAGTTCTTCAAGGGGCGTAATTCCTCCTCGTCCTGTCAAGACTCCTTCTAATGCCTGGGAATTTATGAGTATTGAACATGCGCGTAATTTAGCGGAAGCGTTCAAAAAAGACCCTTTCCTTGAGATTCCCTGGAAATATGACACGGAAATAGATATCGATGCTTTAAAACTTAGATATAAAATTCCTCTCACTGTTAATGATATTTCAATAAACTATGAGGTGTAACCATGAATCAAGAATTAATAAGACAGATTCACAACAAAAATAAGAATAGAAAACGACAATTATCGAATAAGAATAAACCTGATATGAATGATCCCTTTGCTCCTAATCTAAATTCTACGGATATGGTTCATTGCTTTCATTGTGGGTGTTCCTATCATGAGAATGAAATAAAATGGGTTTCTAAGGAAGATGTTTGGTGTTGTAAGCATTATCCTCAATGCTCTGGTATTGGTTTTGGCTTTGATATTCATAAAGAAAAATGAAACATCCTTCTTTTTACAATAATCTTTTTCTTGCATATTGTGAATATCTTTTGTCTAATAAATATTATTTAATTCTTTGTATTATAATAACTCGATTTCAGGTTATGATATCGAGTAAATAATGTGTGGGCGTTTTTCAGCGGATAACCCCGCCCCTCCGACACCCCGCAATTTTTGGCGCTTGTTTACGATGCCGATATAATCAGACTCCGCCGCGCGGAGCTACCCGTAAAGTTTGATGAAACTTTTCAAAGTTTCTCCGCCGGAAGGCATAGACGTCCACCCGAAGGGCTGGCCTGAAACCCCTATCTTCGTTAGCTTGCGCAGCGTTCTTTGATGTAGGGCATAACGGCGCGCTTGCGCGCCGTTAGTCCGTCGTGTTTGTTTATTATTAAGCTAAGAACAATTCAACAATGTCCCCATATAACCTTTTTTTTCGAGTTGTTATTCGTTGTAACACTCTCAAACATCTTTCCGTCAGCTTGGCTAATATACAATAATTGATCATCAAGGTTGGGAGATAGAATGTACAATCTACAAGCGTATGATCATTGTATAGGTATTTTGCGGTTAATATCGATAGATATTTGAATAAGTTGGGTGTAACGGGAAGAGGTAACATTTTATATTAAAACGTACATATATACTATGATGATGATAATGTACTAATATCAAAAATACATCGAAATGCTTATATGAAGAAACATGGTAATTTGAAATGTTTCGTTGTTGAACATTATCCAATGTGCCACTGAAGGAAGAAAAAGATGTCTAATGGAACAAAAAAAAGAACACTGAAACAAAGGATGAATATATATACACATATGAACATAATACACCTATGGGAGAAATAGAGTATGGTTGTCATTACTTTTGAGAAATCAGCTAAAGAAGAAATATTGTATCACTTCGATAAGACTGTTGATGAGGAAGGGTTCATAGTCGAGAAAGACGATATAACACAAAAGGTTATAACTCCTGATGGCGAAGAAGTGACCTTAGAAGAATTTGCCGGAATAAGGAAAGGTTCAGAAATATTCATTAAGTCCGACCTTCCATCAATAATAGATTTGATAGACAAACTTGGATGATTGTCATTGGTTGAAGAAAAATGGTTTGGACAACTAAAAGAACTTTTTGAAACAGTTCTTAAAATTGATATCAAAAATATCAAGTTTAGTCTAATTAGTATACAAGTAAATAGTAATAATTCTTCAAAACAGGTTGGTTATGATGAAGATGGCAGAGTCGATTCTATAAACCTTAAAAAATTCTCTCCAACTGAAAAACGTAAAATTGGAGAACTGTTGAGGGAAGCACAAAATGAAGGTACAACTATTCTTCTTCAAGAGTCTCAAGAACTAATTAAAAATATTAAATTAACAGAAGAATCGTCTGATGTCAAGCAGCTATTAGAATTTTTTAAAACAAAAATACCCCCTAGTGATTATAATGCTTTGAGAGCAGCAATATATATCGACAAACGATTTAAAGACGGTGGAAAATTCGGAGAAATTTATCGTTTAAAAGGAGATGTAGCAAAAAAATATGATGGACGCGGATTGAAGATATGCAACATATATGCTTCTGGTTATTTTGAGACCATGATAAAGCCTTTGTATGAGGAATTTAGTCAACAAGGTTTTAATAAAGCGGATTTTATAAATAAATATAATGTTATTGTAAATGAAGAAGCATTTGCTTTATTTGTGCGTACTGCTATGGATGGCGTTGAGGTAAAAACCGCCATTAAAATAAAAATGTCTCGAAACTTAAAGTATGGGAGAAGAGACGTGACTATTCATGGTATAGGAAGAAGTAACGCAGAAAAGATTAGAGAAGCCATATCTGATATTGAAGAAGAAAATGAATATCCTAATTTTGATAAACATATTGAAGAAACAGGAAATATCATTTTAGCTAAACTCACTTTTTAGAAAATGGGCTATTATTTTCTTACCTGCATTTTTCTTTTTGTAGGGTTGTGACCATATTGGATTAAAATGGCAACATAAATTGAAACGGTCATACCATATTAAAAATAAGTTAAATATTAATTTCAGGTTTTATTCATTATTTCTTTAACTCCGGTTTCGATCATGGCTTTTAATGCATCTTCATTAAACATTTTTTTCATAGCATCCATTTGTTTTTTGAGTTCGCAATTTTCTTCTTTGAGTTTCTTAGTATCATTGCATGATTTGCAGATGTTACCCACTTGAATTAGTTTTCCACATTCCACACATCTTGAGGCTATTGGATTTATTATTATGTTGCCGTTGCTGTTCCCCATGCCTTTAGCATCCCTATATCCTGAATTTACAATCTGTTCACTTAGATGAAGATAAACTGGCAGCATATTACTGTTTGGTATTCCCCAATAGCGCATAGATATTTGATTAGTTTGCATTTTCATTATAACAGCATTGGTAATACTGCTATGACGAAACATATGAGGATTACATTTTTTATTTATTCCAGCTTTAACAAACAATCTCTTAACAGCTTTACGAATTCCGGCATGTGTTAAATTCATAAACCGATTGCTTGGATTACACTTCATCCAATCCTGAACATAACCATGAACTTCAAGACATACAACAGTTCTTTTTCCTGTTTTACATCCTTCTTGATTAGGAATATTGAATATTACTTCTTTTCTATCATCATCTATTTGCACCATTTGATTTGTAAGTGCTATCAATTCACCAACACGAAGACCACTTTCAAATAAAACAGCAATAAGACATCGATCTCTTTCCAGTGTGGCAACATTGATAATCTTTTTAATATCTTCGGGATATAAAATATCCTGTGGAGAAATATCATTTTTTGGTTTATCCACTTTTATATTTTTAAGCTTCTTAACAACTTTATGATACTTTGGATCATCGGTTTCATCAAAGCAATATTCGAAAAATTGAACTAATTTAGTTTCAACAGTCCATATACTTGATTTCTTGAGTTTACGTCCTTCTTTCCACACCCTACTTTTTCTGATATTTATTTCATCATTTCCTACCATGCCATTTACTTTGATGTAATCAATATACTTCATAATTTCTTCATTTGTTGCATTTTCAAGTGGTTTTCCTAACCAGCTTTGAGCTTTACCTAGAGTTTGTTCAAGTAAAATAATGGTGTTTTTTGATACCTCACGGGTAATAGCTTCTTGCATAAATTTATTTAACATATTTATCATTCTATCTACCACTTACGAATATATAAAATGTGACTTTTTAGACGTTCTTTAATACAAAAAGGGAATTAATAAAAATTTGCCATTACAATGAATTTACATGCTCATTAAAGTTAAATAATAGTATATCTATCTAATCAAAAAAAGGTATAAAAACTTTCGTGAGAAAATGGTGGTTTCAATAGGAAAATGCGGTATCACATGTGGATTCTGCAAAAACTTCAATAATGGATGCTCTGGCTGTGAAATAGAAAATATATCAAAACATCTGTGCATCATTTTCAATTGCGCCGAGAATAAAAATATTGAAAACTGCTTGAGATGCAATGATTATCCGTGCAATTTGATGCGCGGTCTTTCCAAGGCATATTGTCCTGTATTCTCTTTAATTAAGTTGAATTTATGACAAATCTTGTTTTTACAGATTATCTTTCACATACTCAACTGCATTTCTAAATATCGCTATTCCTGCCCCTTCCTCAGGCAATTCCTCCCGCGTCCATCTGGGATGATTAGTCCTGTGCTGGAATGCCTCAGGATGCGGCATCATCCCGAAAATACGGCCTGTTTCATCGCATATCGCTGCAATATTATCTATCGAGCCATTTGGATTGTGGGGATATCCGGCAGGATTTCCCTGCACATCCGTATACTGGAAAACAATATGGTTCCCTTTTTTTAATCCTGCAAATACCTGTGGACTTTTTGCTATGAACTTCCCTTCACCGTGGCGCACGGGAAGATATATCCTGTCAATCCCTTTCGTAAATACGCATTTTGATCTTTCGTTTGCCTTAAGGTGTACCCACCTGTCCTCGAATCTTCCAGAATCATTAAAGGTAAGTGTAACTTCCTGTGTTGCATAATCGCCATTGAATCCAGGCAGCAAACCCATTTTCACCATGGACTGAAAACCATTGCAGATACCAATTATCAATTTTCCCGTATCAATAAATTCCTGTATTTGCTCTCCAATATTATATTTGACCATATTCGCAAGTACTTTACCGGATGCAATATCATCCCCGAATGAGAAGCCTCCCGGGAAAGCAAGGATATGATAATCATCGAGTCTTTCCTTTCCATTGATCAGATCGTTGATATGTACACGTTCGGATTCAGCACCTGCAAGTTTGAATGCATGCTGGGTTTCCATATCGCAGTTTATGCCGTAGCCGGTGAGGACAAGAACTTTCGGGGTCATTGTAATGTCACTATGGAAAAGAAATTTAAATAAGTATCTACATCTAGAAGTCTGGAACAACAAACTACAAAAGGAGTGTCCTGGTTTTGTCATATCATCTATTATCTATTTCCGACTTATCGTATGCAGATATTATCAATTTACTTGATACTGCTTCTGACCTGAAAGAAAAAAGGGCACGCGGAAAAATATGCGATATCCTCAAGAATAAAACCCTTGCCATGCTTTTTGAGAAATCCTCAACTCGAACCAGGTTATCCTTCGAGGTAGCGATGACCGAACTTGGAGGGCATGCAATATATCTTAATTATAAAGATGTACAGCTCGGGCGCGGGGAATCCATAGCTGATACGGCTCGTGTGATGTCCCGTTATGTCCATGCGATCATGGCGCGGGTGTATAAGCACGAAACACTTGTCGAACTTTCAGAAAATGGTACTATACCTGTAATAAACGGTCTTTCTGACCTTGAACATCCCTGCCAGCTACTTGCCGACCTTCTTACCATCCGGGAATACAAAGGAAAATTCAAGGGTTTGAATTTTGTATGGATCGGAGATGGAAATAACGTATGCAATTCTGCTATGCTTGCATGCGCTCTGACTGGAATGAAAATGACCATCGCATGCCCCGAAGGGTATGAGCCGAATGCCGAAATTCTCGCGAAAGCGAGGGCTTTGGGAGGAACAATAAATGTCATTAATGACCCGATAAAGGCAGCAAAGAAAGCTGATATCCTCTCAACCGATGTCTGGGTATCAATGGGTGATGAGGAAGAATATGACCAGAGGTTACGCGACTTTGCACCCTACCAGATCAATAGCAAGCTTTTAGAACAAGCCAAGCATGATGTGATGGTGCTTCACTGTCTTCCTGCCCACAGGGGCGAGGAGATTACAGCAGAAGTTGTTGACGGGCCAAACTCGGCTGTATTTGACCAGGCCGAGAACAGGCTGCATGTCCAGAAGGCATTGCTCCTGAAATTGCTGTCATAAGACCCTATTGCGGGGGTCGCCCAGTCCGGTCAAAGGCGTTAGCTTCAGGGGCTAATCTCGCAGGAGTTCGTGGGTTCAAATCCCATCCCCCGCATAATTATTTTTGGAATTCTAGATAATGAAAACTCCGATGGATTTAATTTTGCAATAACATTACTTTGTTCCTGGCTCATAATCTGCATGGAACTATCTATCTTATTGCTCGGATCTTATTTTTCCTGGCTGTGTAATGCAACTGCCTTCTCATGTAATGCAGTCAAATCTTCCAGCTTTTTCTTTAAATATTCATTTTTGTAATGTAGTTTTGATACGTTTGCACTCTATTGGGATGCATTTGCAATCCCTGGGGGTCAACTGTCTT
>CABMCA010000097.1 GCA_902384525.1 uncultured archaeon | reverse complement strand
TTCATCTTTCTGATAAATCCTAAGCTGTCCTCTTCTTTGTATTATTCTCCATTCATTTACCATGAAGATGTATATATAACGTATAGTATATATTTGTTCACTATAAGTTTAGCGGTTAACTATAAGCCAAGTAGATATAAGAGAATTGGCTACTATATCTCCCAATTTTCTATATTTACTTCCACCTTCACCTGAATCAGTTTCCATCCATCCATATGTACCCATAGATAATCCAAGAGTATCACCAGCCGATACAGTCAATGGTGATGCCAATGTACAGGTATTGGTACTTCCACAATTTACCGTGAAACTTTCTGATTGACCAACATAATCAAAAGAAGATCCATTGGTCCTAAATACCTTTAATTTGGCAGTAGTGGTAGTATGTGTACCATCATAATATGGATATATACAAAAACTGGTAATTAATCCAGCAGTTGGGAAGGAATATAACGTATTGAGAGTATATCCCTCCATTACTGTGAAAGCTGTTCTATCCGAACAACTATCTCCAAGTGTTGCCATTTTATCCCACCACAAATGTAAATTTCTTTCCAGCGGCAACTTGGAAGGTCATATTTCCACCAGAAGTATTGTAAATATAGGTATTTTCATCACCAATGTCAATCCAAATAGTATCGATTCCAGCCCAACGTCTTGATCCACTTCCCAAAAATTGTGTAGCATCTGCATTAGGAACCATACCGCCAACATTAATAATAGGATAATTATTCATATTCAAGGTTCCACTTATTAATCCGCCACTACCGCTTAAGGCAAATTCAGATAGCCTTCTACCATTCGGAAATATAATATCTACCATAATAACCTCTTGAGGTTCGGATTATTCTTCCAATTCTGCGATCATTCTTTCCAGTTCTCTCCTGGTGAATTTTAGCTCGTCCAATGTGTATTTTGGTGCTGATTTTTGAACCTTATCAGAAAGTTGAATATCATCATCATCAACCAGAGGTTGTTCAGGTGATCCTGTTTCAGGATGTTGACCATTTTTCAAAGCATCCCTATAACTGATCACAAAACCTAAGATGTCCTGTAATGTTGCTCCCTCTTGAAGTGGCTGAACCGAATATCCTGCTGGTAATTTTGGAATCAGACCATTACAGGTATCCACTATTTTTGATCTTATTGGAGTGATATCCGGAACTGAACCTTCTGATTGTGGAAAATCATCACCTAAAGGATTTCCAGAAAAGTCTTTTCCGATTCCATTGTATCTTTTCTTTATTTCGTTATAAAGCTCAACATCTTGCCAACTCATTTGATCAGGAGTCATTTCTGATAATCTTGTCCAATTTTCCGCATCAAAGACATGTTGGAGATATTCTTCCCGCAATTCAGCGTTCTTTTTTATCTCTGCCTCTCGCTTTTTAATGTCCTTTTGCAGGCAATAATTTTGTGTGGAAGGGTCGATTTCTTTCCAAAATCTTGAATTGTCAGGACACATTTTAGTATTTCCTCATATCGCCGAAATATTGAGATTCCAATTGGGCATCAACATTTCTATGATCATTTTTCATGGGTCTTGCCACTTGTGGATTTCCTAACATTTCTTGAGTGGCATTTGTATGCCAGTCCTGAACGTCTTTCATTGTTGTTCTGGCATTCAAATCGGTATTCTGTCCACCATCAACATTTACTTTTCCGGCTGTATTTGCATTGGCTTGATAGCCATTTCCGCTTTCTGGTGTTGGTTGATCTGGCATTTGCGAACCATCTGAACCCTTATCCCCGGTTTTCTGATTAGGATCATATTCTGTACCATTAGTTTTAAAAATTTTATTGTATATTTCTTTAAACATTTTATTTCCTCCTTAATAATTGACATCCACTAACAAGGGTTGCCATTTTGATTTCTTTACATTTGGTGCTTTGGCACTATCCGGTTTATCGGATTCACCTTTGGTGATTACATTTTGTTTTTTGTCTTTCATGATTCTTTAGCTGCCATCATTTCAAATCATCGGAAATCCGATAGGCTGTCCACTTATTAGTAAAAATACCTTGAGGAACAAAATATAAATCCAGTAAATGTTTGATCAATTCTTCAGGCAATGATAATCTGGCAGATATCTGTTCGATATTATAATCGGTATCCCTTAAAGCGGCCTCACTGAATGAACATAGCCGTTGGGTTGCCACTGAAATTTCGTGGATAGTGTACCTGTCAATCAGTCGAAACGGTTTTTCCTTTGGTGTCATTGTAATCTCTCAGCCAATTGTTTTTTTAAGGAAGCCAATTCCGAAAAGATAACCTTGAAGGTTTCAACATTTTGTTTTCTATTGCGAATTAAAAATCCGATTTCGCTACTGATTGACCGACTATTCTTTGTGGCATCGGCTGTTATAATTTCAAGCTCTTCCGGTGTCAATGTAACTGATATTGAGTTTTTCTTAATAACCATTTTAAAAATTCCTTTGCCTCTTTTTTCTCTCCGAAGGAGACTGATAAAGCCGTAAAAATAGAAGCATTTTATCAAAAGCCGGCTTTATCATAACCTCAAAAGAGGTCAGGGTTATGTCTGATTCAGGGGTGTATTAATGGAAGTTTTGGATTCCTGAATCAGACCTTGGAGGGAATAGACGTTCCCAACTATACCCTATTTTAATATTTTCCACTGTTTTATCGTGTTTTGGTTTTAATCCAAAGGATTAAATATTTAGTCCGGCATTTTGATGAAATCGAGGGTATTTCCGTGCCCCGTGTTTCTCCACTGCTTTTGCGATTTTATCTATTGATTCGGCATATTTTTCCGCTCGTTGAACTGTCGCAGGACTAACATTCACTTGTTCGGCTATCTTTTCCGTGGTTCGAGTCTGAATATCAATGTACTCATTTTGATTACATTGATTTTTGGATGCGTTTTCATTATCTGCTGGTTGTTCTTCAACTTCCTTAGATTCTTTCGCTTGTGTTGAATTCAACACAAGCGAAGCTTCCTTAGACTGTTCACTTATCCTGTCTCCGCCTGCTAATCTTTAGCAACTAATTTCCTTGTATCAATGGTACCCGTATTAACATTGGTTTCTTTTGAAGCCTTGCCAGTCAAAAAAGGGTTTTTCGGTTCACGAAAACTAACATTGGCCTCTTTTGAGGCTGGAGCTTCCCGATCTTCTCGTTTTCTCAATGTTGAGAAAACGAGGTTATCTTTAACATTGGTTAATGTGGAAAGCTGTTTTGTTTTTGCCATTATCTTCATCACTTCCAATTTCTTTTCGGCTAACGATATCCTCTGGTAGTCATCCTGCTGGTTTTCGATAATGTAAAGCTTATTATAATCACAAAAGAATAAAAATAATCCATTTTTTGGTACCTCCCAAAATTTTTGGTACCGCCGGTTATGGAATACACCCCAAAACAATCCCCGATTTCTGTGACAGGGCAGGTGTACGTCCCTTTCTCTATATGCATTGTTAGATTGAAATAGAGCGGATATGACGGGCGATCTATGAAGAATAGAGTAATTGTCTTACATTTGCATTGTTGATGTTAGATTATTCATGTGTAATCTTATATCAAATCAGATAATCTTTTACCATGTGTTCTAACCTGTATTGTATAGACACCTCAAAAGAGGTATAGACGGTTTATAGTGGGCGATCCTATCGGACTTGATAGAATCTCTATATTAGCATCAGGAACCGAGGAATGTTTAATCCTTGCGTAACGCAATTGATGAAAACTGCATATAATCGTAGTTATATGCACTTTCCGATAGCGATTATCCTGTATAATTACTATCTATCTTATATCAAGTAGTTAGATTATCGTTTGTTATTTGTTAACCGTGCTACTCATTAACACGGTAATGCCACTTGCTATCGCTTTTGCATCGAATGGTAAGTATATGGAATTGAGTCCGAAATACAAAGGCGGTTAATCTTTCATTAGTGCGGTCAATAAATCCCCAACATCTGCGTTTTCCTTAACGAAACATAGTTCTGCAATCCTAACAATTGTTTCCTTATCCTCCACCGGAATCTTCGGATTCATTATTGTCTTCCTGAATTTTTCAAGTTTACTTTCCTTAACCTTATCCCATTCGGATTTACCAGCCAAGAAATTTTCCGAATTCATATTCTGAACATATTCCAAAAGTCTTAAAAGCTCTTGTATAGATTGGGGTTGCATGTTCCCCAATAATGCAGTTTGGATCATGCCCTGCAATTTGTCTTTGACGTTCCCCATCATGTGCCGGATTTTATGCCGACTTAAGGAATCTTCCTTTAGATTATATTCTTTGCAAATTTGTTTCTGGCTTTTAGACATTGACATGATTGCTTCTTCAATTACATCCCTGTAGTCCGACATGCAAATTGGACATCGGGGTTCCGTATATTTTCCATCTGTTATTGTACTCATGATCTATGATCTCCTCCTAATTTTCCTAAATTAAAGTGTTCCATTGCTTTTCTCTTTTTCTTGGCTTTCTCCGCTAACCTTTCCTTTAACATTTTGAAAGCTTTATCATAATTCTCTGGATTTCCAGATATTATTAGACTTTCAAATGTCGTAAATTCCCCACTTAGCGGGAATGTGATATTATTGTCCTTTACTGGCATACCCTATCAGGATTTTAATGGAGAAAGACCGGAAGCTGAAGAACCTTGCTTCCGATCAGTGCATTCGCACCATAAACAATATAAAAATAGCCAATACATATATATAAATCCTATTACATATAATCCATTGGATTAATAGGAGAGCAGGAAATGTTGAAAAACATTCCTGCCGAATCGATTTTGGATTTCGATTCTTGATTTTGTTTATGGATATACAAAATTTCAATTCTACTATGCATTATGAGTTTATATAAATGTCGGATATTTTCACTATCGGCTAATTGGTTTTTATGACCACTTGGCCACCTTCTTAACATTCTTTAAGTAGAAAACATTTCCATAATCGTTCCATTCTTCATGTCCATAAATGACCAATATTTGATCTCCCACATAGAATTGAGGTATTATATCTCTCTTCCTCTTTGAGTAACCATCCACCACAGATTGAAAATTTAATTTGCATGATTCTTTTAGCAGGTTGTAGCCCGTGGCTACATAATACAGACCGAAGTCACCAGCTTTCTTTTCGATTTTGGTCACTTCTATGACTGTTTTCTTATACAACGTCAAAAGCCTAAATTCATACATGAATCTGTCAAAAAAGATTTCTTTAATCATCTTATCTGGATCATTTAATATTGCTTTCACGATGGTATTTTCAGTTTGCCTTTCATATCCTAAAGCTATCAATAGAGGCTCAGTATATTCAGATATTCTGGCAAACATGTAATACGTTAAAGTATCACCATTTTTCATAAGGCTATAAAATTCCATAATTCACCTATCCATCTATAAATTCACCATCATCTTCAGAAAAAAGTGGTTTATTCATTATTGGGTCGATATTTGATATTTCACTTTCTTTTTCTATCCATTTTATAATTCCATTTTCTATTGTGATTTTGCGATTTGCAATTAAATGATTTATTAATTTTTTTACTTTTTCAGTCCAACCCATTACATTGATAAAAGTTCCCACTGGAAGTCCATCTGGATACTCTAAGATATAATTTTTAAATGCGTTCACAGTATCTTCATCAAAATCGCTATGCTGCGACATTTCACCGATAGGCGGCGATGTTTGCGAGATTTGCGATACCCTTTCGCTATTGTTGTCTATAAAATCGGTGTATGGGAGGTTTTTTTGACATTTTTCATATTTTTCATGTTTTTCCGCTTTTTCCGCTTTTTCCTCTCCAACTTCTCCTCTATTATCCATCAATATAGAGTCAGATATCGAAATGTCGCCTGCTAATGGTGAAATGTCGACGGTAGTGGTTTTTTCGCTTTTTACAGGTTTATTTAGAAAATCTCGCATTTCTTTGATTGCTTGTTTTTCACCATCTTTATCTGCCTCCATTGTATCAATGATAGCCGATACCTCAGATTGAAGACCTATATTTTGCCAAATGACGATTCTACCATTATTTTCTTTCTTGAATCCTTTTTCTTGCATTTTTGGGGCAAATTTATGTATAGACAAAATATAATCATTGCCTTGAGCCTTACTCCAAAGCTTGAATGCCTGATATAAGTTGATTGATTGAATCGTTCCAGGAATTTTGCAACATCCTGATATGAAGTCTCCAATGAAATCCTGTTCCTGCCTATAATCTTCTGTAGCATCAAGAACTTCCTGTGGCGGATTAAGACCTTGTTTTTGATAATCTTTCCATCCCTCAAGTGCCCAATTCAAGATACTTGGCAAATGTTCAGGGGACTTGAATTTATCCTTTAAATCCTTATCCCATTCCGCTTCTGGAATTTCAACTGTAAAAGGAACTAAGAATATTCGCCTCCAAGTACCTCTATTAATACCTGAAATAACAGGCTTGTAGTTACATACCATGAATATTTTGCCTTCAGGAGCAAATGAAGTTGGTTTTTTATGCCATAATCCTCTTGCTTGAACCTCTTCTCCCCCTGTCCATGCTTTTAATAAATCTTCTGCAAGTTTACCACCTGATTTCGGTTCAACCACTGTTATGAACCGAGCACCTTTCAGATTCAACAATGCCGGAGAACAGGATTCACCACTGCCTTCATGTTTAGATACAAGGAACAATTTTGGTGATTCTTGTCTGGCATAATCATTGAGCATATGGCTTATAGGCAAAATTAAAGTAGATTTTCCATTAGCACCTGTCCCATAGAATATAAATAGACATTCTTCCTTCGTATCGCCGGATAATGAATATCCGATTGCTCTTTGAACAAAACTAATGAGATTCTTATTACCTGCGAATATTCTATCCAAGAAATCCAACCATAATTGAGATTGTGTATTTTTCTCCCAATTTACATTAGCTATTTTAGTAATGTAATGATCTTTATCATGTGGAAGTATAGTTCCTGCTTTAAGATCAAATGTTCCATTTTGGACATTTAAAAGGAATTTATTCCTATCAAGTTGGTCAGAATTTATAACGACCTTTTTATTTGCAGAAGCAAATTTAATCATGTTAGAAACTTGATTAAATGTTTGCGACTTATAAATGAATGAATTGAACCGTTTAATTTCCGCAGTTGTAGTAATATTACCAACTTTAATCCTTTCATCAAGTTCCTCAAATAATATTCTCCGACAAACTTCTTGCGCCATTCTGTTGATTTCTGAAGTAGTATCCTCAATCCACTGTTTTTCGTTCCATATTAGCCAATTGTTGGCATTATTATTAAAGCGGATATTTTCTCCAAAATTATTAACCAATCTATCCCCGTTGCCTATTTCAGTATCAAATGGAAATGATTGTTGTACCGGGGCATCAATTTTAAATTCTGCTTCCAATTTCGTTACCGCGGAATTGAAATCAATTTCATCCTTCAACATTACGAAGGTAAAAATATCTCCACCTTTACTGCAACCATAACAGAAAAAGCTATTATTTTTATTATACACTTTGAATGAACCACTTTCTTCTGTATGGAATGGACAGCACCCAACATATATATCATGTCCGCAACTCCGCATATCTGGAACTGTAGCTTTTACATAATCAAGTAAGGGGGTCTTATCATGGATAGCTTTTTTAAAATCCTCAAGATTTTTCTTTCGTGGTTTAGCTTTTGGCAATTTCTTCTCCAAAAGTTTAAGCAAGTTCTTGATTTTCTTTATAGGAACATCTTTAACGATTTTATATTCCCCATCTTGAGTTATTGAAGGCGGTGCCAATACATAGCTACTTTCTCCTTGAACATCAAGTGGATAACCGTTGAAAGCTGGTATCTTCTTGATGGTGTCTTCGGTATAAACATAAACATGCTTGCCACCTGAAGGTGTTTCCACTGTAAAAGAGTCAATGTCAACTTTATCTGCCAGGTCTGCATCATCGAAATCTAAAACTACCAAAGAGCCCTTCTTGCCACTTATTTTGCCACAAATGACTGCAACATTATATTTGTGTTTTGGAATTCCTTCCAATGGAAGTTGAAATTCTCCATCCTTAAACTCTAATTTTGTCTTTTTAAAATCACTTAATTTAAACCAATTTTCAATTTCTTTATCTATTGGCTTTCTATTTTGAAATTCCTTCCATGGTATTGCTGGCATTTTATACCATTTTGGGTCTGAATCCACATCTTCTGGTGGAATTGCTCGTATTGGTATTAAACAAAATTCTTTATCTAATAATAGCTGTATATCCATAAAAATAGTCTCCTATATATATTTGGTTCATTTTTGAACCATCTCTAAATAATTACTCAATGCAGTAGCCAATATGCTATCAATCTTATTGAATAATCCCGCCTTATGAACCTTATAATAGAGTTCTTCAGGAATTGTAATGTATATCCTTTTCATCTTATATTCCATATTATCTCCTTCTCAATAGTCTCCGCTCAACCACAAAGCTGATAAAAAGCTAAAAATCTAAATGTCTGTTCCTACGTATATCAGTTTTGGTTTAAAAAAGAGTCTCCACTATTTGGTTTCATCTTCGCACTTATGCCTTAAATAATCGCCTAATTTCCTGATTCGATCTCGGACAATGACACATTCCTCCAATGTTTTAGCTTCATCAAGCAACCTTTTGGATTTTGTCATTTGGGCATTAACTGATGCCGTATCCTTTGAATCGAAATGTGATTCGTATTGGTTATCCCAGGAGTTCTGGAGTTCCTCGATCATGTGGTAATATTTGGATTTATCGATGGTACTCATTTCAGTCCTTCCTCAATAAGACAGGTTACCATATTTGATAGCTTCCGGTTCTCTTTCTTTGCTCTGATTCTTATTCGTTCTTTCAATTCTGGGTCTATCGTTACGTTCATTGTAGTTTTATCGTATGCCATTTTGATTTCTTTCCTGTAGCGAATTTTAAAATTCTTTCTACATATATACGGTATTTTAATCCTGGTCTAACAAAGATTATATTTCAAAAAGACGTGTAAGGTTGTAGGTATTCCAAATGGAAGAAAACAAGATAGATAATCTTCAGTCAGGATTAATTTATGATGTAATTATCGTGGGAGGAGGAATAAGCGGGCTATTATCAGCCCTGACTCTTTCAAAGCATGGGAAAAAAGTGCTTGTACTTGAAAAGAATGATGCTGTAGGGGGCAATTGCAACAGTTACATGGTGGATGGTTTCCAGGTGGATACCGGACCTCATGCGATCACCCACCTGCGGGAAGGGCCACTGCGCCGGTTGATGGATGAATATTTCACATATTTGCCTTTTTTTGTGGATTACGGGCACTATTATGTGCGTACTGAAAAAGGTCTTACGAAAATCCCTTCCAATATAAAAGATTTTGTCACTTTTGATGTACTCCCGGGGAAAGACAGGCTCATGCTTTCACAGGCATTAACAAAAGCACTGACCCAGATGATCTTTGGGATGCTGGATGGGGATCAGCCTGTTTACGATTACATTCCTAAAGGACTTTCAGAAGACACATATGATTTTGTCAATGCGATCGCATATTTCCTTTCAGGGAAATCCATGAAAGACACATCCGTAAACCGTGTATTATATGGGAGCAGTTTTGTAAGGGATAGTGTTTCCGAGGATATTTTTGAGAACGTTGAGGAGACATCAGGTACGTCTTATGCTTCAATGATAACCGACAGATTGTCAAAATACCAGTTAAAAGGTCATCTTACATCCCTGAGCAGGCTTGCCACCAATAAAGTATCTTATGCACAGGCTTACCCCCGTGGAGGATTGAGATCACTGTTAAAAGCAGTATTATATTCGATGCCTGAAACAGTGCAGATAAAAACCAGTTCAAGAGTTAATACAATATCGACTGATGGTGAAAAAGCGATTGGTGTCACTACTGATATTGATTCTTATTCTTCGGATACTATCGTTTACACGGGTTTTGTAAAAAATCTGCCTTTACTTATCGAGTTACCACCGGATTATATAAAAAAACTTTCAACGATAGACCAGACACTCAGCCTCACTGTGTGGCTGGGATTAAAGGAAAAAATGAAGGAATTTGATTATACTGGCTCTGAGGTATGGTTCAAGGGCGGCGCATACTGGGCGATGCCAATCAGTAATTACGATGCGAGCATTGCGCCTAAAGGTAAACAGCTTGTGGGATTTACATTTGTAATTGATGATAAAAATAACATTGAAAGCGAGAAGAAAAAAGCGCTGGATTTAATCTTCAGGGCAGTACCTTGCATAGAAAATAAGATCGAAATGGCACATTACCAGCTGACGATCCCTGAAAAAGCCGCTGTGACCATAAACGGGTATTTTGCAGGAACACGTTCACCTGTCAGGAACCTTTATCTGGCAGGGACTGACACCGACAGCCGCAGCATGGGAGTAACAAGGGCGGCGTATTCCGTTCTTGAGATGCTAAAAGCCATGAAAGAGGATAAGATACTCTGATCTTGTTTAGTTTTTATTTTTTCCTTTTTTCCTGTTCTTCATATAATCCGAAAAACCTGAATTCAGGACAAAAACAATTCCGATAGTAAAAATCACAAAACCCAGTAACTTCGTATTTGATAAGTTTTCTTTTGATATAAGTAATACTCCGGTATGCAGCGCCAAAAGACCCAGGATTATCGATGTAACCTCTTTGAATTTAGGAAATAAGGTAAAAAATATCAGGGCCGCAAGCCAGGTACCCAGACCCAGGTATTGGAAAGTAATATTTCCTGAATAAAATCCTGGAAAGAAAAAAACAGAACCAAGTATTATTAAGAATGCAATTTTTTTATTCATTTAATTGCTTTGATACCAGTAACCTGTATTTTAATCTTCGTTTTTGACTTCGATTTTTATCTCACGAACCAGTTTTACGCCAAGCCCTCCAATTCTCCCGCCTGCTGATGCTACAAATGTCATAAGCATGAACCACAATCCCATGTTTGTCAAAATGCTTGATTCTTTTCCCGATATAAGCTCTGTGTCCATTGGAGGAGTTCCGGAGCCTGTTGGCAGGGATATTTTGACGCTGTTCATTTGAATAACGGATGGCGCAGCTTCTGCTCCGGTAAATACATTGTACATTGAATACACTGAATAGAATATGAATAAAATACCCAATATGAGTAAACCGTGCCCTATACCTTTAACATTTTTTATGTTTTTAATTTCCATTCTTTCACTTCAAGTTGATTTTTAGTATCGTTTATTTATTAAAAGTATCGATATATAAAGATATTCTGAATGAATATGGTGACAATCAAAAAATAATCATATATCCAGATACGTGTATCTGTTCATGACATTTTTATAATTATTCATAATATCTTCCGCATCTGATTTAGATAATCCGCACTCCTTTACTGCCTGGTTTACTTCGGATTCAAACGCTGAGAGAAGATAACTATTATTATATTTTACATATCCAAGGACATCGCAATTCCTGTCACCGTTCACTATTTGTTTGATGTGCCATTGACCACTTTCATCAACAATGATATGTGCTTCATTTGCCGAGCCGAACAAATTATGATAATCGCCAATCGTATCCTGGTATGCGCCAATTAAGAGTACTGCAAGATAATACGACCCATTATTAAGTTCATGGAGTTCAAGAATTTCTTTTACATCCTTTAAATCCACGAATTTGTCGATCTCACCGTCGGAATCACATGTAATATCAACTATAGTACCATACTCTGTGGGTTTTTCGTTATTCCTGCTGACAGGAACGATAGGGAATAATTGTTTTATTGCCCAGAAATCCGGAACTGATTGGAAAACCGAAAAATTCCCGATATATTTCTTAGAGAGAAGCTTATTCAGGTCATCGAAATCATCGGATTTGTTCTCCGTTTCCTTTGCAAAGCCGATAGCTTTTTCGCATAGCTGCCAGAAAAGGATCTCTCCCATTGATTTTTCCTCCAATTCGATTTCACCGAGATTGAACAGGGAAAGAAGCTCTTCACGGTGAAGCAGGGCGTCGTGATAAAACTCTACATAGTTTTTTATATTTATTTCTTTAAAGGCGTCGTATAATTCCGTTATTATATGTGGCTCATTTCCGCGAAGTTCAACACGTTTATTTAAATCTCCATTCTTATCTCCCTTGATGTTAATAACAAGAACGGAATGATATGCGGAGATCGCACGGCCGCTTTCAGATAATATTGTGGGATGAGTTACATTTTCTTCATCGCATACTTCTTTCAGTGAATAAACCACATTATTTGCATATTCCTGGATCGTGTAATTGGCGCTTGCATCGGATGAAGTCTTGCTGCCGTCATAATCAATCCCGAGACCTCCACCGATATTGAAATATTTGATGTTTATATGCTTTAATTTTATTTTGGCATAAACCCTTGCCGCTTCTTTGACCGCTTTCTGGATTCTCCTTATTTCGGTTATCTGGGAGCCAATATGGAAATGAAGCACCTGGAGCTGGTCAAGCATATTGTATTCAGTGATTATCTTTACGCATTCGAGTATCTCTGTGGTTGACAGACCGAATTTTGAGGATTCTCCGCCGGATTCAGCCCATTTGCCGCTTCCCCTTGAGTAAAGTTTTGCACGGATGCCAATTATCGGTTTCACATTCAATTGTTTTGCAATCTCAAGCAGGCGTCTTGTCTCGCTGAACTCATCGATGATTATAACAACTTTATTGCTTAATTTGATGGCATTCAAAGCCAGATGGAGATATTCATCATCCTTGAATCCGTTGCAGATAAGAAGGGCATCATTGCTTAAATCAAATGACAACGCTGCAAGAAGTTCGGCTTTCGTTCCTACTTCAAGTCCCATATTATATTTCTTGCCGGATTTGACGATCTCTTCTATCACTTCTTTTCGCTGGT
Organism: uncultured archaeon; assembly: GCA_902384525.1. GTDB lineage: Archaea > Halobacteriota > Methanosarcinia > Methanosarcinales > Methanoperedenaceae > Methanoperedens. The sequence goes on along the minus strand of CABMCA010000097.1, from coordinate 65,127 downwards.
TCACTTTCATAGGGAAAATTCCCTGGTAAGTGTTATTATATTTATATTCTGATATTGAATTTGAAAAAGCGCTGTTCAATGTTTTTATTTGTGACTCAAGGATTTGCGGGAACCTGAATAAAATTGGAAAATTTATTTTCTTTGATACAAGATTATCAACCACATTTTTGAGATCTATAACCTGTGCATCATTTTTTGTTGGTTTGACGACCAAATTCCCATTTCTATTAACTGAAAAATAACCGCTTCCCCATCGCTCTATCCCATAAAGTTCTATAGCATCCTCAATTTTCCACATTTATTTAGAATTCACGTCCTCATTGTTGATAAATCCAGCGCAAGAATACTTTATCGGGTTTAAAGTTTTCCGTCGAATATCTTAAGATATAATAATTAATATAATATATCGCCATTTAATTCCTTATGCAGGTAATAAGTTGCAACAAAAATCCCGAGGAACCCAAGCATCCATTCAATATATTTTATAGACAATACAGGTTCGCCCGCGGAAAAATAAACATAACCTCCCAGGTTTGCAAATATCCAGGTAAAAAGGATTACTATCATGTAGCTTATCAATGCCATAAGACCAAGTATCCTTAGTATTTTAATTGGTGAACTTTTTGCAGTTACAGCATTATCTTTTTGTTCTTCAGCCCGATATTTACTATACTGATTCACAGCAGTAATTTCTTTCAAACCATAATATAGTTAACTGATAATTGTGATAATGATGATATTTGGGTTCATAGTATATTCATATCCAAAATCAACCATAATGAACGAAAAATGATAACGGCGACGAATTCACAATATAAATTATAAATAGTTGCATCTTCAATTAGCATGTTCAAGACATGAAACTGACAATCAATAGATCCGAAGTAAAAGGCACGGTTAATGCACCACCATCCAAAAGCTATACACACAGGGCTATTGCCATCGCAGCCCTCTCTAAAAAAGCCACAGTCCATAATCCCCTGATCTCAGAGGATACAAAAGCTACCATAAGAGCCGCCATCGCTTTCGGAGCAACTGTTGAATCAAAAAATGATTCTTTACTTATTACAGGATTTGATGGAAAGTTAAAAATTCCTGATAATGTGCTTGATGTTGCAAATTCAGGCACGACACTCCGGATAATGACTGCGGTATCCTCTCTTGTTGATGGAGCTACTGTACTTACCGGGGATGCAAGCATCAGGACAAGACCAAATACGCCGCTTCTGAATGCTCTCAATGATCTTGGAGCAATAGCATTTTCTACGCGCAATAATGGTTTAGCACCAATAGTTGTCAGGGGCAAAATGAAGGGAGGAAAAGTCCATATAGATGGTTCAATAAGCTCGCAGTTCATTTCCGCACTTCTGATCGCATGCCCATTTGCAGAAAATGAGACCACCATAATGATAAAAGGTGAATTGAAATCACGGCCGTATGTTAATATCACAATTGACATGCTAAAAGATGCAGGAGCCAGCATAAACGCCGATGAAATAGCCAGTTCATTCACCATACCCCCAGATCAGAAATATGATATGAGGTCATATAATGTTCCGGGAGATTTTTCCTCAGCTTCCTATATGATGGCAGCAGGAGCGCTTTGCGGTGACGTCACTATTAAAAACCTGTTCCCTTCGGAACAGGGTGATTCTGCATTGATAGGGATACTTGAAAAAATGGGAGCGCAAATCTTATGGGACCAGAAAAAAGGAGAAGTCAAAGTATCCAAAAGCGAGCTTTGCGGCATCAAAGTGGATGTTGGCAAGACGCCGGATCTGGTTCCTACGCTTGCTGTGCTGGGGGCTGCTTCCAGCGGACAAATGGTCATCGAGAACGCTGAACACGTAAGATACAAGGAAACTGACCGGCTCCATGCAATGACAGTTGAACTTAAAAAAATGGGTGTGGACATTACAGAGGAAAAAGACAGGTTGATAATCAAAGGCGGTAAGTTAAAGGGAGCAACAGTGCATGGCTGGGATGACCACAGGATCGTCATGGCGCTTGCTGTCGCAGGAATGGTGGCAGGTGAAACTACCATCGATACAATAGAATCCATCAGCATTTCATACCCGGGATTCTTTGAGGATTTAAGAAAGAACGGTGCGATTGTTGATTTTCCGGAAAAATAGATAATTACATTTAGATGATCTAACCCAAAGACGATATATTTTAATACATCTTTGCATGTAGGGGAGGGATATGCCCAGGTGGCCTAGTTGGTTAGGGCGCCAGACTCATAGGGTAAATTTGAAGAGGCGCTTAAAGTCTCCTGAGAAATCTGGAGGTCACGGGTTCGGATCCCGTCCTGGGCATTGAGTATTTTCTGTGATTTATGTTTGCCTTTTGAAGTGATTGCTCGAAGGTCTTCACGCTCATCGTTGGAAAGTTTTACTATATGTTGGAGGTTTTGCCAGAGGAGGTGAAGTTGTGACTGGTTTAGCAGCAGCGTCTACGGGTGCAGCGGCTGCAGCAGTGATTGTTTCAGGTTTTGTATCAATGGCATTTGTCGTTGTATTTGTTAGATTTCTGGGTACCTCAACGAAAAGCGAGGTATAGGGTGTTATGAACTTGAATTCCAGGGAAATATTCGTTATTGCTGATACCAGCGTATCGGTTTCTCCTTCCACATCAATCCTGTCCATCATATTTTTTATCCTTGTATACTTGAAATTTCTGCTTCCAGTTCGTGTGGTCGCTGCAACATCAGAAGTTATGGTGCTGCCGCTGTATTTACCCAGCACAATTGCGTCAGAGCCTGCAAAAAGGTTGAACTGGCCTGTGTTTGCCAGGTCAGAGACTTCGTTGTAGGTGAAGTGATACCTTTTGAAAATTTTTTAAGAAAAAGGTTTTCAAACCGGATTGAAATACAGGCGTTAACTATATCATTATTGTAGAGCAGTTTTAATGGAATGTCAGGCTGGATAGATTCTATCTTAGAGAAAAAGCAAATTTTATTCTCTAAACACTGTTTTTATTATTTTGTCTTTTCAATACTTTCTCTTGTGCTGGTCATGAACTTTTTTTCTCCGGGTTATATTTTAACCCTGGATATGATATTTACCCCTGATACTTTTCGGATATCTGATTCATTTTACGGATTGGGCAATCAATATTCTACTTTGCCTCTATATGCATTTCTTGATTTCCTCGGTATTTTTTTCTCAAATGAAATAATCCAGAAATTGCTTTTTTTCCTTGTTTTTTTTGTTTCAGGCGTCTCGATGTACAAACTCTGTCCTGAAGAATGGGGGATAGGAAGATATTTTGCCGGCTTTTTGTACATGATCAATCCTTTTATCTATATCAGGTTCCTGGCAGGGCACTGGCTGATCCTGCTTGCTTATGCTGTCTCACCAATAGTTATTAAATCTTTCATGGATTTTTTCGAGTCCCCTTCCACTAATAAATCATTATATGCAGCATTTCTTATAACGGTTGTATTTTTTATTGAGACCCATACGCCATTCCTTTTGTTGATAGTTTTTGGTATTTTTTATATTGTAAAAATTCTGGAATCCGGAAAAAATGCGCAAAGGGTCATTAGTATATCAAAAAGATTGCTTTTGATCGGTTTATTCCTGCTATTGCTTAATTCGTACTGGCTTGTCCCGAGTTTTACAGGAAATAACACTTTGCTGGGTGAGATCACAAGTTCTGATCTTTATACCTTTACAACCAAGCAGGATCTCAATTTCAACACTCTCTTTACAACAGCCTCCATGTACGGTTTCTGGCGCGGCGGCTACCTGTATACAAAAGACCTGCTGCCGTACTGGTACCTCTTTTTCATCTTCATATTATTTCTTGCAGTTCATGGTTTCACTTTAAACTACAGGCATCCGGAGCATGGGGTCTATGTCAGAGCATTCGGAATAGTTGCTGTCCTGTCGGCCTTGATTGCCGCTGGTATTTCTGGTCCATTCGGAAGCGCATTCGAATTTCTCTTTAACAACGTATTCTTCTTTAAAGGATTCAGGGAACCCCAGAAATTTGTAGCGCTTCTTGTAATGGCTTATGCATATCTCGGGGGTCTCGGAGTTGCAGAACTGGAAAAGATCGCAAAAACAAAACATTCAGGAAGCAACGCATATAATAAATTCGCAGCGTTGCTCTTGATCGCTCTTGCAATTTCAACTCCTTTCATCTATTCCTTCACTATATTCGATGGCTTCCAGGGCCAGCTTAAAACCACTGATTATCCGAAGGACTGGTACGCTGTGAACGATTATCTTAACGAGGATAAACAGGACTTTAATATATTGTTCATGCCATGGCACCTTTATATGGACTTCAAGTGGCTTCCAACGCCCCAGATACGCATTGCAAATCCGGCAAGCACCTTTTTTGATAAACCTGTGATACAGGGGGAAAATATGGAAGCTGGGCCGATCTATAGTTCTTCTTCGAATCCGGTTGCAGGGTACATTGAGTTCCTGTTAGGGAAGAAAGATAAAATAGAGAATTTTGGCGAACTTGTTGTGCCGCTCAATGTGAAATATATAATTCTTACAAAAGAAGTTGATTATGGACAATATGATTTTCTTTATAAACAAAGAGATCTGGAGCTGGTAAAGGACACTGAAAATCTTGTAGTTTTCAGGAACATGCATCCTGTCTCAAGGTTTTACGAGGCTGACGGGGTGATCACCATAAAAGATTGGGAGGATTTGCTTGAGATTAGCAAGACCCGGGACTTAACTTCCTTCGCCATTGCAGCCGGGAATGAGACCAATACAAATACACATATACAGGCATCGAAGGGACAGACTCTTAATTATACTATTGAGTCTCCTGTTAAGTATTTACTCGGTCAGCCTTCAAAACGCTATATTGTTTTTTCCCGGAGGTATTCAGAAGACTGGAAGCTTGAAGGAAAGACTCCTTTTGCGAACTTTGGAGTAACGAACGCTTATGATACTTCCGACATTAAAGGAAATACATTATACTATGAACGATTTAATATTTATTTAATTGGATATGTCATTTCAGGAATTGCATTCATATTTTTGATTATCTTATATTTTAATGAAAAAATCCGTACAAGAATTGGTTTATAGCTTATCTTTTTTCAGAGAACCATACACCGAGGAACAATATTCCCATCAAGGCAAAAAGTATCCTGACAACAGTTAATGAACTATCATGAAACAGGGAAATCAATACAACTTCCAGGACAGAAACAGCGCCCAGAACATACAAAAACCTGTATTTGCGTGTTGCGAGGTCATAGAAAACAAAGGTGTTCGCAAGCGAGAAAAAAGCCGTGCCCGCTGTAAAATAAACAAGAAGACTGTTGATCTCCACGAATTCAGGACCAAATAATAGTTTCACAATGAAATCCGGGACAAGTATGAATAATGCAACGATAAAAAATGATATGCCGCCTGTGTACAATAGACTATTCCTGAGTAGATTACTTCCATTATGATTTTTTTGATTCATCACGGTTGCTTTTGGGAACATGACCATTGCGATAGGCGCGGTGGCAAATAATACAATTTTCCCCAGAAGGCCTGCCGCGGCATAGTATCCCGCTTCTTTATCGCTCAAATAGTGTTTTACGATGAGCATATCCGCATTCGTCACAAAAGTAAGCCCGATAGTTGCCAGAAGTACTACCATCGAGTAATTTAATAACCTGATATTGCCATTCACTTCTTTACTTTCTTTTAAAAAGTGTAATGGCATAAAAGCAAGTAAGAGCGCCAGAAGCGACCCAATGAACAATGCAAGTAATGCGCCGTTTACCCCAAAGCCGAAATAAACTAAAATAACACCGGAAAGCAACTTGAAAAAAGTGCCGGCAACACTGTTAATTCCCATATGTACGAACATTTGCATACCCTGTAAAGTGCCGATCAATACTGGTGCGAGAAAGGAAATAAACAATAAAACAGATAATATGAAAAAATACATCTTTGAATTTATCTTCAGGAAATCCTCTATGAAGAAACTCAAAATAAAAAATATGACCGATACCGGTAATGATATAAGGGTCAGTTTCCGGAATACATACTTCAACAGGTATTTTATCTTTTCAGGCTCAGAGCTGTGATCCGATACCAGTTTTGCAACAGATGTCTGGATCGTGGACGAAGGGACGGACATTATATAGAGCAGCGCTACAAGAGAACTGTAAATACCATAATCAGATGGCCCAAGCATTCTTCCCACATAAAGCTGGAATAAATAATTCAATAATCCTGCTATAACAGAAGCTGCAAACAGGATACTGCTGTGTTTTAAAAGATCGTTGCCTTTAAAAAGCTTAATGAAATTCATAAAATGATACATAAATTCCTGTTCCACGCTTAAATGTTGGTTAAGAAAGTCCAGAGAATTATTAAATTATAAATATTATATAGAAAAACAGGTAAAATGTTTAAATACCATTCGGTTAGTTAGGTTAAAAAAGCAAAATATTATGGTTTATAATAAAGAAATGAATAAATCGTTTATTAAAAGTGCAGTAATTACAATTATAGTCGTTGCTTTCCTGGTTTTTTCAGGGCAGATAGCAGAAGCAGTAAAAATTACCTTAAATGCAGATAAAACCGAGGTTATAGCAGGTGATTTTACTGAGAACCAAATTAAATTCACAATATTGGTGAATTTATCCTACCCTGATGAAAATGTTCCTTTGCAGCGGATCTATCTGAATTTGACCGGAAATTCTTCGAGAAAATTCTCATTCGATTTGAATGGAAGTAATATTCTTGGTGATGTAAATGGAGAAATGACGGTAATAAGAGGTGAAGGTTCTCTAACAGAATACTATGGTTTCGGACCAGGTATTGGATATGATTTTAATGATGGTTCAAATTATGATTTTGGAAAAACATCAGGTTATATGCCTCCATTTAACATGTCCTATGTTATAACTCTTAATACATCCAATATGTCTGAAGGGGATTATAATGCACAAACCGATGTTTATGCGGAAGATAGCAAGAAACAACCACATAGTTTTTCCTCAACATCCGTTCCATTCAAGATACATCCCAGGGGCTATACGAATCCAGTGCCAACAAATTCCCTCACCAGCTCCGGCGGAGGCGGCGGGGGAGGAGGAGGTGGCGGTTCATCAGGAGAGAACGCATCCAATATCGAGTTAATAGAAAAATATGACCTCCAGATATCAAAGGATATGATAACATCCTACAGGTTTACACACATGAAGAATCCCATAATGTTCGTCAATATAACCGGGAACACCACCCTGGGTGTAATCACAGCCTCGGAGGAAGTATTGAAAAGTACCTCAACTCTCGTAAAGACCCTGCCTGGAGGTCTTGTTTATAAGAACATCAACATCTGGGTGGGAACATCGGGATTTGCTACACCAAAGAACATAAAGGAAGCTTCCATCAAATTCAGGGTAGATAATGCCTGGATGAGCGCCAACAGTGTTACAAGCAGCGATATCATTCTGGTGAAATGGAACGGAGATAGCTGGATAGAACTTGAAACAAGGGATTTATCAAAAGATGACACTAACACATTTTTTGAAGGAAAGACAAACGCATTCTCACCGTTTGCTATTACTGTGAAGACGGATGGAGTAAAATCTTCTGACAAAGTACGCGGTCTTGAAATCCCACAAAAGCCCGGAGTCACAATATGGGATACTAATGAAAAACAGCCTGCAGAGACACCGATCATCACACGGATCGCATCGTCGGGAATCTCGAATTGGTCTATAATAGTGATCATATTAATTATCAATATAATTATAGTTACAATGTACTTCTTATGGGTGAAAAAATAGAAGCATTTCTCTTCTGCCAGGAAAAGTGGGGCTTGCGCCCTCACTCTAATATGTTTTTGCCATTATAGCAATATTTTCCGTCTCTTTCTTACACACAGGACAGATACCGGTTCCTTTCCCAAGTTCGCCCTCAGGTATCCCTAATATCCCTGCGCCAACTGCTTCTTCCATAGCAAGGCCGCATTCACGGACACCGCACCACGGTATCTTAGCTATGCCGTTAGAGATATTCTCTTTTACTTCTTCAATGGTCGTACATGTGATCAAACGTCCTTCCAGGGATTCCTGCGCCTTCTTGAACAGGCTTTCATGGATCGCCACAAATCGTTTTTCGATTTCACTTTCGATATCTATCAAGGGTACATTTTCCTTGTTCCCGGTGTCCCTTCTCACAACTGTGGCTGCATTATTCTTAAGGTCGCGCGGGCCGATCTCAACTCTTAGCGGGACGCCTTTCATTTCCCATTTGTAATATTTTGCCCCGGGGCGCTCATCGGTTTCATCAAGGATGACCCTTATATTTTTCATTTTTAGCCGCTGTGCTACACTGCGGCATGCATTCAATGTCTCATCGCTCTTCCCGAATAATATCGGGATAATGACGACCTGGATGGGCGCTATCTCTGGCGGGAACACCAATCCTTTGTCGTCCCCGTGTAATGATATCAACGCTGCGATACTTCGCTCCGAGATCCCGTAGCATGTCTGGTGCGCAAGTACCTGTTCGCCGTTTATATCCTCGTATTTGATATCAAATGTTTTTGCGAAATTGCTTCCGAGGTGATGTGCTGTCCCGATCTGCAGGGTTTTATTATCTGGCATAAGGGTATCCACTGCCATTGTATAATCAGCGCCAGGGAATTTATCCCAGTCAGGGCGTTTTGAGACGATGGTCGGGACCGCAAGTCTCCTGTAGAATTCCTGATATATCCTTGTGGCTTCCTTTACCTGGTCTGCCGCCTCATCCCATGTTGCATGAACAGTGTGGGCTTCTTTAAAAGATGTTATCTCACGAAGGCGAATAAGCGGGCGCGTGTGTTTTGTTTCATACCTGAAGGTATTTACGATCTGGTAAATCTTTATGGGAAGATCCGCATGTGAGCGCACCCATACTTTATACATTGGATAAATAGCAGTTTCACTTGTCGGGCGAAGGGCAAGTTTTACATCGAGTTCATTCTTTCCGCCATGCGTGACCCAGTAAACTTCATTTTCAAAACCTTTAATGTGTTCTGCTTCCTTCATGAATTCGTTCTCAGGAATAAGAAGTGGAAAAAGAGCCTCCTTATGGTCTTTATCAAGAAGCTCACGGATTATTGCATAAGTTCGTTTTCGCACATCGAACCCGAACGGGAACCAGACATAAAGCCCTTTAACAGGATACCTGACATCCATTATTTCTGCCATTAGAAGTAGTTCATTATACCATTCACTGAAATTTGATTTTGTGGGAAGAACAGGTTTTTTCTCCTGTAATGCTTTATCTTTTGTTTTTGCCATGGGTGTCACCGGTTGTGCTAATATTGTTTTAGGGCTATGATATTTGTATAGTAGCTACTTATAGAAGTCTAAGTCAATCCCTATAAGCTCAGGTGAAATAAAATGATTTCTATGTGATTTACTCCCAGAATCTCTTCGTCTTCGCATAATTCCTCTCCGCGATCAAAATATCCATGTAAAACTCCTCCTCATCCTCCCTCAGTTTCCCGATAACCCTGGAAGCAGTTTCAGGCCCGATGCCCCTTGAGGCAAGCGCTATCGCCGCAGTTTTCCCATGCGACAGAACAAGGTTCGCGTTCTTAAAAACCCGCGCCGTTCTTTTTCTTTCCTCTTTTGATTTGTCCTTCTCATGCTTTTTCGCAATCTTTATTTCCTCTTCTTCCCATGGCTTAAGCGCTGCAATCATCCTGCTGCCGCACAATGGACATTCCGGGCGCTCCGGAACGCTTTTCACAACCCTTGTCGAGCGCCATTTCTTGCAGTTGACGCAGAAAAGTATGACCCTGTCTTCCATAATCCTGCTCTTTAAGGCCATGATTATGGAACTGTCAGCCCTCTCAGGCGCCATCAATTCCCGCCCTCCCATGAAACCCGCCTCGCCTATCGGGCTTACAGGCTGGATTACAAGCTTCAGGCTGTTGCCCTGTAAACTTTTCAGGACATCTATGGAACGGGCAATATCAAGCTTATCATGGAATATTTCACGCACTGCTTCATCATACATCGGTGTATGCTCAAAAACATCAAGCAGTTTCTTCATGCTTATACGCTCGTAATCCACATCCCTGCTGATGGCCCCGAACTTGCGGGCAACATGCACCATTTTCCATTTAAGGAGCATCGAATTCTTAAGCGTCATCTCGATGATGGGCTCAATGTGGTCAGGATTTATTGCAAGGAGTAATTCCCTGATCTTTTCGGCATTGAACAATTTAGGAAGTTCAAGTTTTATCCTGTATGGGTCTATCTCCATTGCAACGCTTGCCCCGAACCTTGCGGTAAGAAGCGATGTGATAACACGGCCCAGAGTCTCATTCACTTTATGCCCGCAGCACATGTTTATAATGATCGACGTTCCTTCCTGTTCTATGACCACGATATCATCACAAGGCACTGTGAGACCTTTTTTGACCTGTTTCTTCACCAATTCCAGGATCTCATTTGCTGCCCCATTATCGGCCGGGTAATCTTTCCTGTAACCCTCGATTATTTCCTGGTCGGATTCCTTACTCTTGATTTTTTCCATTATACGCTTTCTTATTGCCCCCACTTCCTGGGAAACCGCATAAGGAACAGGTATCTCCTCCCCGACCCAGTTGGGGACATCAGCACCGGGATCGCTTATAGGTTCAACTTTGATCATGCTTTTTTCACTGATCACCTCAATAATGCGCCAGATTTCACCTTTAGTTATAAATACTGCTCCGGCTTCTGCAAAATCAACAACGAAAGCCTCATCAAGCGCACCCACGATTTGGCCGCTTACGATATCAAAGATCTCAAAGCGTCTTTCATCCGGGATCATGGAGAGATTTTCGTAATAATACTGCCAGCTCCTCATTTTTTTGCCGACCATATCGTTCTCGAACCAGATCAGGCGGGTGTCGTTTATTTGTTTAATTACTGCCCTTAAAAGTTCGATCTTAAGTGTCCGGAAAGGATATGCCCTTGTCACAATTGAAAAAATACTGTCAACAGATATCTTCCCGAAATCAAGCACAAGGCCGCATATCTGGTTTGCAAGCGTGTCAGTGCTGTTCTCATGTATGTCGATTATTTCTATCTCGCCCGATTTTGCCCTGCGCGTGATGGCTGATGATTCTGCGGCATCATCCGCGCCTGTTGTTATTATTGTCCCGCTTGACTTCTCGCCAACCCAGTGACCTGCTCTTCCCACTCTCTGTATCAAGCGGGTAACCTCACGCGGTGACATATATTGTATAACATTGTCAACATCACCAATATCGATACCGAGTTCCATAGAGGATGTGCAGATAAGCCCCCTGAGACTGCCATTCTTAAAATTAGTCTCAGCCTCGATGCGCGTCTCTTTTGATAAAGAGCCGTGATGCACGCCTATCAATTGTCCAAGCATCTTGAATCTTGAACCAAGCATTTCAGCGGATTCCCTGGTATTAACAAATATGAGGGTGGATTTGTGTTTTTCCACAATTCCGGAAATGATCCGAAGATGCGATGCCATCTCAGGCGTACACATCAGTTTTCTGGAAGATTCATGGTCTTCCTTTGAGGGTTTTGGACATACCACATTGAACTCAAGCCGCTTTAAAAGCGAAACTTCAACAATTCTGGCGATCCGATCCGTTCCTGCAAGAAAATGAGCGATCTGGTCAGGTTTTCCCACAGTTGCAGAAAGACCAAGCCTCTGGAATTCACCTGCGACTTCCACAAGCCGCTCAAGAGCGATGGATAGCTGCGCGCCTCTTTTTGAGGAAGCAAGCTCATGCACTTCATCAATTATCACATGCGTAACTGTTTTGAGGTTATTCCTGAGCCTCTTTCCGGTAAGCATTATCTGTAAGGTTTCAGGCGTAGTGACAAGAAAATCCGGGGGTTTTAATGATTGTTTCTGTCTCTCGTATGTGGTAGTATCCCCGTGCCTCACAGCAACCTTTAATCCCAGTTCCTTTCCCCACCACTCAAGACGCGTTAGCATATCCCTGTTAAGAGCGCGAAGAGGCGTGATATAAATGACAGAAATACCGCGTTTTACTTCTGTTCTTTCCCCGTCTTTATTTTGCATTATCCTGTGAAACACCGGAAGTATGACTGATTCGGTTTTCCCTGAACCAGTGGGTGCTATCAGAAGAACATGTTCACCTGCCATTACGGATGGTATCGTTTGTACCTGCGGCTCGGTCGGGAAATTAAATCCCTGCTTTGCCAGGGCTTCCTGGATCCGGGGATCAAGTAAACGGAACACGCTCATACTGCTTAAAAAAGAGGATTCAATATATAAATCTATTCTACTACAGACGAACAAATATTATTATCCAGATCAAGGATCATTTCCAGATATGATTTGCGAATAGTTGATTCTCTCTTTATCCCTAATTTGGCGATGAATTTAAAAATGCTTTCAACCTTTTCCTGGTAATTCCTTGGATCTTTTACAGTGATCTCGACTTCTATAAAATTTCCAAGGTTTCGAACTTCATCCAGGGAAATATAAAAATCCCCTATCCTGAAATTTTTTCGTTTCTTTGATACGGTAGCAACAGGAAAAAAACCAAGAGATGAAAGTATATTACCCATGCTATCCAGATCCTTTATTTCAGTTTGCACCTCTTTTCTTGTTTTAGAGACCATATCCATTTTAGGCCCCTTATATGTTAAAGTGGATTTCCCATCTTCTACCCTGATCCTCAAAGCCTCATCGGTTTTTCCGAAATCACGGTACGGCGCATTATAATATGTATCTGTCTGCGCTTCTATCCCGATTGGCGTAGCCCCCAGCTCAATTATTGATCTTTCCATTAGTTTTGGATCTTCAACAGGTGCTTTCACTTCTATCTCTATCATGCATGTTAATTTATCTCCCCGTTATATTAGATTGTTTGTTTAATCAGGTTCGAAACATTGAAATACCCCCGGGCTTAAGTAGTAAAAAATGGTACAATCATCTATCCAGGTCTGGGAAGACTTCTTCAAACGATATTACTGGGAGAACATCCTTGAATTGGCAAAGAATTTTCCGGAAAAACGAAGTCTTGTTGTTCAATTTCCGGATATTGAACGATTCGATATGGAACTTGCCCGGGAATTGCTTGAGCATCCCGACCTTGTGATTAAACATTCAAACGAAGCTCTCAGTAGTATTGATCTTCCGGCTGACGTTGTTTTTACAGAAACGCACGTAAGGATCATCAAAATCCCCGAGCGTATCCAGATAAGGGAGCTTCGAAGCGAGAATATTAACAAATTCATAGCTGTATCCGGTCTTATCAGGAAAGCAACAGAAGTAAGACCAAAGATCATAAATGGCGCTTTTAAATGCCAGAAATGCGGTGAAATAACATTCATGCCCCAGGGTGAAGGAAAGTTCGTTGAGCCTTTTGAGTGCGAGAATGATGTATGCGGACGAAAAGGCGCTTTTAAGCTTGTCCATGACCAGTCCGAATTCATTGATGCGCAAAAACTGAGGATACAGGAATCCCCTGACGATCTTCGGGGCGGTGAGCAGCCCCAGACCCTTGATGTGGATGTTGATGATGACCTGGCTGGCCTTGTTTCACCGGGCGACCGCGTTGTCATATCAGGGGTATTGCGTTCATTCCAGAGGAGTAACCGGGAAGGGAAAAGCACTTTTTTTGATCTCTTGCTTGACGGGAATTCGATCGATATAGAAGACAAGGAATTCGAGGATATCGAGATATCAAAAGAAGATATCGAGGAAATCATAGCCCTTGGGGAAGACCCGGAGATTTATAAAAAGATAATCGGCTCCATCGCTCCTTCGATCTATGGTTATGAGGAAGTGAAGGAAGCCATGGCGCTTCAGCTTTTTTCTGGCATGGCAAAGCACTTGCCTGATGGCGCACGTATTCGCGGGGATATGCATATTCTCCTTGTAGGTGACCCAGGCGTGGCCAAATCCCAGTTGCTGCGTTACGCCGTAAAACTTGCGCCGCGCGGCATCTACACCAGCGGTAAAAGCTCAACATCGGCTGGTCTTACTGCCACAGCTGTCAAGGATGAGTTCGGGGACGGCCGCTGGACGCTTGAAGCTGGCGCACTTGTGCTTGCTGATATGGGTCTTGCATGCGTTGACGAACTTGACAAGATGGAAGCGGATGACAGGAGTTCCATGCACGAAGCAATGGAACAGCAGACCATAAGCATAGCAAAAGCAGGGATCATGGCTACATTGAAATCACGCTGCGCTCTTCTTGGTGCCGCTAACCCGAAATTCGGAAGGTTTGACAGGTATGAACCTATTGCAAAACAAATAAACATGCCGCCAGCTCTGCTTTCCCGTTTTGACCTGATCTTTATACTTACTGATGAGCCCTCGGTAAACAGGGATACTGCGATCGCAGAACATATACTGAAAGCTCATTATGCAGGTGAACTTTCAACCAGGAGAAAAAATATAGTAAATTCGGGTATCAGCACGGATGATATTACGAAAGCCATGGAGATCATCCGCCCGGTGTTGGAAGCAGAGAAGCTCAGGAAATATATTGCATATACAAAGAGGAATATATTCCCGATTATCCAGGATGATGCAAGGAAACATTTGATCGACTTTTATCTTGGACTGAGGAAACAGGGTGAGGCCCCGGATTCTCCTGTTCCTGTTACGGCCCGCCAGCTTGAAGCCCTGATACGCCTGGCTGAAGCAAGCGCGCGAGTACGCTTGAGTAATGTCATAACCACAGATGACACAAGCAGGATCATCCGGATTGTGATGGCAAGCTTAAAACAGGTCATGACAGATCCGGAAACGGGAAGGCTTGATGCTGATATCGTTAATGTAGGGATGGGTAAAAGCCAGAGGGACAGGATCAAGGTACTCAGGGAAATAATCAGGGATCTCCAGAAAGAAATGGGTGCTGCACCAATAGAAGAGATTATATCAAGGGCTGAAGAATCAGGTATCAAAAAAGAAACAGTTGAGGATATGATACAAAAGTTAAAGAGCGCTGGAGAGATAATTGAGTCTAGTAATGAAAGGTTCAGGGTTGTTTGAACATGTATATGAAAAAATATGATACGGACGGCAAATTGATAGTTGCAGTCTGTGATACGGATATTCTTGGTAAGAAATTCAAAGAAGGAAAACTTGTTCTTAAAATTGAAGAAAGCTTCTATAAAGGTGAAGAAGTTTGCGAAAATGAGGTAAAGGAAGCACTCTTATGCGCAAATATCGCGAATATCACAGGTGAAAGATCCGTTGCATGCGCTGTAGAGTGCGGATGTATCGACCCTGATGTCGTTATCTTTATCGATGGGGTACCCCATGCACAGATGGTAGAAATATGACTGAAATAATTGACAATAATACATTAATGGATCTTGTTATTGAAAAACATAATAAGTTCCTTGGAGCCTTTAAAAGTGAATTTTCCGAGCTTGAAAATAAGCTCGACGCTGTTAAGAAGCAAACCGATGATCTTAAAAAGGAAATAGAGACCAATGAAACGAAAATAATTGTTCTAAATGAAAAATATTTCCTCTATTTCCACCAGGCGAAAAAACAAAGGGAAGATCTTTTTAAAGATGTGATCGAGAAGATGCAACAGGCCAAATCACCCCATGTACATGAAGTAACACGTCTTTCGGCCAGGATTGAAGAACACGAGAAAAAACTCCAGAATTCAAGAAATATTGATGATGAAGAAAAATCGATAGTTGAAGTCAAGAAACTTCTTTATGATTTTGAAACCGAGGCCAGAAAAGCTGGAATTTCCATAACCTCAAAAGCAATAATCGATAAATTGAATGAAGCGAATGAATCGCATAAGGAACTTTTATCGATCCAGAATAAACCAAAACAGGACATAGGAACTGCAAAGGATTTTAATAAACAGGCGGAAGAATTAGAGGGAAGGCATAACTGGTTAAAAAGAAGGATCGAAAGCCATACCAATGCTTTAGGTTACTGGGAGAAACAAAAAGGGGGGATAAAAGTTGAGTGAACCAGAGGAAAAGCAAATCATGCAAACGGAAAATATTCCGACGAATGATCCGGAAAATAAACCGGAAAATACCCGGATCGAAAATCCAGTGGAATCGCAGATTGAGACCCATGTAGATACCAGTGAAGTCCAACCTCAAAGCCATCCTGAAGTTATTACTGAAAGTAATAATGAAAACACATCAAATTTACCTGTTGAACAAAAACCCGAAGAAGTTAAGACACAGGTACAGGTTGAAACGCCAAAAGTTTATCCAAAATTATCAGAACGTGATCTGAAAGAGAAGATCAATCTCCTGCGGCAGCGGATTGAGCAGGAGGAAAGGGAATTAAAAACAATATTCAGGGATATTTCCCTTCACAGCCAGGGAGGAAATGACCTTAAAGCCAAACGCGACGGCTTAAATGCAAGAGTCAAGGAACTGTCACCAAAAGCTGCTGAGCTTAGAAAAAAAAGGGATGAAACAAACGCAAGGATCGCGGAATTAAAAGCACAGCGAGACCAGATGAGGGGTAAGGGGAAAGAATTCAGTGAGAGAATAGCGGAACTTAAGAAATCACGCGATGAATTGAACCTTACAGCCAGGGGAAGATTTGAAACCCTTGAAAAGGCTTATCAAGAGGAGTTAAACCTTTTTTTGACGGCAGACATTCCGCTTGAGCATGAGATCAATATTTTCAACCGTTTAAATGAGTTAAACGAGAGATTGAAAGCCACGCAGAAAGCAAATGAGATACATTCTGTGATCACACTTGAATATACAAAGGGCAAAGAAATCTACACGGATATGGATACTTTGCATGCTAAGATCCAGACGCTTGCCCAGGAATCCCAGAAGTCCCATGAAGAAATGATAAAGCTTTACAATGAAATAGACACGCTGCGTAAGGAAGCTGACTCTTATCATGCCCAATTGAATGAAAAATTCAAAGGCATTGCGCCTCTTCGAAAGAAAATAAGCGTACTGAAGACGGAAATTCCGAAGCTCCGTGATGAACTTGGAGTTTATCTTGAGCAGATGAAAGAATACCAGCTTGGCCGCGATCAGCAGAAAAATGTTGGAAAACGTGAGCAAGCCAAAGAGAAGTTCAAGAAAGACGGACGTTTGAGCCTTGATGAGTTCAGGCTGCTTGTTGAGAATGAGGATATCAAGCTTAAGACCACACACCCGTAGTTTTTCCTTTTAGCGCCAGCTCCCCCATTACCTTTTTCACTTCTTTGGATAACGGAGCAGGCGTTGAATTTTCAAACTCTGTACCTGGAAGTGGCATGAAATAATGGGAATGAACATTTCCTCCTTTACCTGTCAGCCATTTTATCACATTTAGAGTTTCAAGCTGGTCAGATTCAGTTTCACCAGGAAGCCCGAATATGAAATCAACGATCGGAGTAAAACCATGTTCCAGGCATTTCTCAGCCCCTATGATAATATCTTCAACGGTATGTTTTCGCTTTATGCTTTCAAGCATCCTCTGGCTTCCTGATTGTCCCCCCATGCTGATTGTGGTATTTTCACAATATTTCGACACAAGTTCAAGGATACTGTCGTCTATGAATTCCGGCCTCACCTCTGAAGGAAATGTCCCGAAAAAAATCCTTCCGGGCAATGAACGAAGAAGCGATTCAATTTTTTCAATGCGCGGATGTATGCCATCCGAACCATAGGCAAAGGCATTCGGGGACGTGAATCTGATATCTCTGAGGAACTTCGAATATTTTGAGATAACATCAATGCTTCTGTGTCTCATACTGTGGCCGAATAATTGCGGACTTCCGCAGTAAGTGCAATTATATGGGCAGCCGCGAGTGATCTCAATTGTATTGTGCATGATACCGGGGTCAAAAGGCGGATATTTATCTAGATCAACATGGCTTCTCTTTTCGGTGAAAACAATATCATCCCACTCATTTTTATAAGCTATACCTTTTACTGATGAAATATCTCCTTTATTTTGAATTACATCGATCAATTCAGGCAATGTTTCTTCACCTTCGCCTATTACTACATAGTCAAAAAACCGAAGCGTTTCTTCTGGCCGGGCAGAAGGGTGAGGTCCTCCGGCAATGAATACTGAGCTTGTTGCTGTCTGTGACACTTCCCTGAATATTGAAGGCGCCTGCTGTGTTGCAAAGCTGTAGACCATTATGCCGTCGCAGGGGTTTTCTTTTGTATCTGATCCCGGAACAAGAGGCATCAGGACAGCAATGCTTTGCATGTTCTTCTTGAAGAACCTGAAATTAACTTTCAAAGGTTGTGGGCTTTCCATCTTCAATCCATGTTACTTTTATCTTAGCACAAATGCAAGTATTGTTATGAATTTCATAGAATTCTATTAATCCTGTATCTCTTAAACATCATTGCTACCACCTTGCTGATATCAAGCACCCTGATAAGCATCTTTATATCCTTTTCATCAACCGGAACACCCGGGACCATGGCGTCCCCTTTAAAAAAAATCGTCCCTCTTTTCATATTTGCACCAACATAACCCTGAGATTTCCCACTTATTATAAGCACGCCATCATTCATATATGCACCAGCGAACTCTCCCGTATTCCCTACAACGATCATTCCTCCACGCAGAAGTACAGCAGTGTTCAAACCTGCATCCCCTTCTATTCTGACAAATCCGCGCTTCATCAGGATCCCTGTGCTCATCCCCGCATCGCCTTCCACAACGACCTTCCTGTCAGCATCAAGGCGGGCCGCGATCGTATCACGCATAATCCCATCTCTAACGTATAAGCAGCCATTTTCCATAACATTCGGGGGAAGTATTTTTTCATCTGGCACTTCTGAAAGGATATCTGTAATAGATATGAATTTTCGATAGCCCAGGCGGTCAGATACAACCTCCACAATGTTTCCCACCGGTTGTTTGACAATACCTTTTACATATATCGCCCCGGAGATCATACTGATACCCATCCGCGTATCAACATCCCCATCAACGATTATTGAGCCGGACTTAATGGCTTTTCCTGTGCCCCCGAAAAACTTAAGATCAACTCCGAGGCTGCTTCCAAGCCTTTTGCCTGCATTGCCTTTTATATTCACATCTTCTCCATTCTTTAATACAAAAACAAGGTCTTGATATGTATATAATGTACCGGTCTGGTGCGGTATCACAGAGGATGGAGAAAGCCTGCTGCCCCTGTGCTGCCAGAAAAAATCATATGTGAAATCGCATAAGCAATCAACCGGATAAGATAGTTCAAGAATCACAAAGGATAATTCACTTGAAAGTAGATGAATATTTTTTATTCAATCCCTTAATCCGGTTGGAAAAAGAATTTTGTGCTTTCGTTTTTGTATAATTATCTATGATACTACCCGCAAATGTGAATAATAATAAAACCACCACGTAAATTGTATTGATCTCCATAGGACTCATGTGCGGAATACCGGATATTTCCTGGATATTTGCCTGGATGGCCAATATCCCTAATACTATCAATGATCCCAGCACTCCATTTATGAACCAGAAGCTGTCTTTGACCTTTGTTGAAGCGATCATAAGAGGAACGATTATCAGCCATAGCTTGGCTGCAATAAGCCCGGAGAGTCCGTAATTCAAATAGATATATTGGATTATCGGGTTATATTCAACCCCCAATCCTTTTGAATCTATCATAATAGCAGCTGTAACTGTGTCTCCAATATCGAATGTAATGAAAACGCAAAAGTAAAGAAAATGCTGGAAATTTAATCTGCGGTATATATATCCGAAAAGAAGTTTGATAAAACCAAATTCAGATTCTTCTTTATTTTCAATCATTTCTTCACCATAAAAGCGATATTAACTGCCGCATAAGCTACTATGAGTATCATAGTCATAATAATTAATAGATTGTTTTCAAGACAAATAAAGACAATCTCAAACCAAAATGAGCATTTACCTGAATTTCTTTAGCAATTTTCCATAGAATTCGATATCCGTATACTTTCGCGCAAGCCTTTCTACAATAAGCTCAGGCGTGCTGCGGGCAAGATAATTGTATCTCGGATTCCTGTCAACTATAAGGTTCAGGTTTTCATCAAGACCTTTTGCTTCAATACCATCAACCCGGATATTATGGGTTGTATTTTTCAGTATCGATTCTGCCAGGTGGCTAACAAATACTCCAATCCCATTATTATCGTCAAGTTCCTCAAGAATCCCTGAAATGATCTTGGCGGAAGCGCCGGGCTCAGTGATAGATTCCATCTCATCAGTAAGGACGATCTTGGTTTTATTGTTCAAAACGGCAGAGAAATCCTTGACAGTACTTTCAAAAGCCCCGGCATCCATTGTGCCTTTGGATTTGCCGAAATAATAGAATTCTTCAACAAGACCCAGTTCACATTCTTTTGCAGGAACAGGATATCCCATATGGGCAAGTATGGCAACCTGGGCAAGAAGATCAAGTGTTGATGTTTTGCCGCCGGAGTTTACGCCGCTTAACAGGACCACACGCGCATCTTTGAGTTTACCGATGCCGGAATTCATGCTGCACCTTCCGATTATGTAATCTATCGGGACTGCATTTGCCAGGAAGAGGTTCGATCCTCCTTTTATGCCTATCCCGTTATTACTCTGGAGATGCGGTATGTTAAGGGCAAATTTCTTTGAAAAACAGGCGATCGTATATCCGACATCAAAATCAAGAACCTCGCGGACAAGAAGGGATGCGGTTTCTTTTAAGTTTGAAAGAAAACGGGCATTATTTCTCAGGATTACGATCTTTCGTGACGCTATGCTTCGAAGCAGATGGTTTTTCAATCCTTCAACACCGCGCATGTTTATTTTGATCGGGTGAGATATTTCCTCATTGAAAAAAGTATTGACATACTGTGACTCTGTCGGGTTTAGATCGAGTTCAGCCACAATGCCTCGCAGTGTATTGGCAGTCACTGTGTTGTATTTTTCCCTGATCTCTTTTTCAAGCAGCCGGTTAATGCTCCCATCCATTGCAGTGAGCATGTCAAAGCCTTTGACTGTAATTGAGCTTTTTTCGATAAGAGCCCCGAATTCGAGATTTGCCTGTTGTTGCGAATTTGTAACTGTATCGCTTAGCCTGTCGATAATTGATTTACATCTGTCTATTTCATTATCAAGCCCGCTTTTTACATCAGTTTCCCCGGAGAGTTTCATTATACCCGAAGATAATTGCTGGATATCCCCTGGTTTTATTTTTTCACAAAAAAAAGGTGCGTGCTGCCTGATCTTATTAAAGACACCAATTGAGCAAATGATGGCCTCAAGGTTTTTTGTAAAAAATGCCAGTTCTTTTTCAGGAGCGACCTGCCAGGTCTCTAATTTTTTGATATCAAGAAAATCAACTTCAATATCTTCTGGAAAATCAAGGCCGGCCAGGTTTGTTCCCAATATCACATATGAATAACCGCGGGCTACATCGGCAATTTCCCTTCTATCAGAAACAAGCTGGACTGAAACAGGGAATTTTTTGGCAGCTTCAAATTCCTCAGTATTTGTTGCAATGATTACCCTGTCCCTGATCACAGGTATATTTAAATTCGTCTTCAGGGGTTTTATTTTTGATAACAGGGAGGAGAGTTCTTTTTCATCGAGTTTACCCGCAATCTCCAGAATTCCCCGGATCTCTTTCTGGATATGGAGTATCTTTTCCTTCTTTCGCGAAGGATAAGGGAAATACAGGCTCAGTTTGCTTCTTGCATGATCCGTATGCGCAAAACCCTTGATGAGTTCTAAGAGCTTTTCATAAAAATCAAAAGCCTCATTTGTTTTAAGGAAATCCCTGACACCTGCGCCCTCATTTATTGCAACAGCCTCCAGAACAAGTGATATCGCGGATTTTTCGGTCATTCCCTCAAGTTCGCTAATGGCAGCTATATCCTGACTTATTATGGCATCAATTGCCTGTTTTTCAGAGCCGAAATGCTCAACAAGGCGGCGCGCGGTTTTTTCGCCAATGCGTGGGATGGATTTCAGGGTGGTTATCATTGGAATTCAATTTGAATTTATATATTTAATCTTAATTGTATGTGGATTATAAAAAAGTTGGTATGCGGACTTTTTGATATATATTTCAGACAGCCTTCAAGATGTGTCATGCATTATCATATAATCATACATAATTATTATATATATGAAAAACATAACCACTTGTTATGGACTCAGTATTAGGGAGTTTAATTGATGATTTTACTCTTTTTAGAATTATCGCAGTAATTAATTTTATACTTATTTTGGCAGTGATTTATCTTGTTATTCAAGTAACACTGGCATGGAAATTTATGCAAAAGGAAGAAGTGACTTCAGATAAAGTAATTTCAAATAAAAGAAGTTTTTACAAAAGTTTATTTTTTATATTCATCGGAGGCTTTTTTATGTTATCCCATGAATTTCTTGAAGGTCTTAAAGAAAATTCAGATTCTACAACGTATGAATTTTTTGAACTCATAGCACTTTTAGGGTTAGTTCTCTTTTTGTTTGACTGGAATAAAATATTGAAGAATAGACATTTTTAGTTTTGCAGAAATTCTTCTAAATCATAGCAAAACTTATCTTACTATTTTTCCATTACCTCATACGAAAGTATTATCCAATAAAGTGCCCTATAAAAACCACCGTTTTCATAATAATTCATAATTCTATTAAATTCGGAGAAAAAGGATGCCTGTTAAAAAAGAAAAAGAACCACTTATAATGCACCCGCGGCCCAGTTCGATCGTAGCCGCATTGTACACGTTAAGAGACCTTGATACCGATGTTGTCATACTTCACGGCCCTCCTGGATGCAGTTTCAAGCATGCCCGGCTTCTGGAAGAAGATGGCATGAGAGTAGTCACCACATCGCTTGATGAGACCGGGTTTGTTTTCGGGGGGCATGATGCCCTTGTTGAGGTGCTTGAAAAAGTAATAGAGCGCTTTAATCCCAGACGCATAGGGATCGTGGGTACATGTGCAAGCATGATAATCGGAGAGGAACTGCATGAGGCAGTGACCCAGGTCCAGCCTGATGTTCCCGTAATTGAAGTGGATGTGCACGCCGGCTACAGGGATAACACAAAAGGAGTTGTTATGGCTCTTGAATCCGCGCTTGCCAGTGGAATTATCAGCGAAGCTGAATTTGAGAGACAAAAAGCGCTTCTTAAAGAAGCTACGCTGGTCGAAAAGCGTCACGGTGCGGCCAGCAAGGAATATCTTGAGCCTAACCGCGGCGATCTTAAATACAAGGTTGCAGGAAGATTGCTTGAATTAATAAAGCAGGGTAAAAAAGGACTCAATATTCTCAATGCCAAGAAAGAAACCGCCTTCATGTTCGCGGATATTAACCTTGCAGTCGCGCAGGTTGCGCAAAAGCTGGGATATGGCTCCAATATCGTGAACATGGTGAACCTTGATGATAATGTGGGACTTCCCAAGAACAGGAGAAATGCCCGGGAAATAAAGGACGACCTGAAAGAAAAAGGATTTGAAATACACCATATTATCGGAGGATTGGATGAGTATCCTGTGGCAGGAAATACCGCAGACAGGATAATCGGTGAGAAATATAGCGATTATGATTTTGCAGTAATATCAGGTGTTCCTCATGCGCTTCCCATGAATAATATAAACAATATGGAATTATTCTCTGTAACAAACGGGCCGCGCCAGGTCGTTCCCTTAAAAGAGATGGGGCATACTCATGTCGTGGTAGAAATCGACCTTCATCCCAAGACGCTGGGAGTATCCCACATCGTGGAGTCTGAATTCGGGGCAACGCTCAGGGAGATGGTCAAAGATGCCTAAGCAGATAGCTATCTACGGAAAAGGCGGGATCGGCAAATCAAGCACTGCTTCAAATGTTGCCGCAGCTTGTGCTGATGAGGGATACCGCGTTACTATAATCGGATGCGACCCAAAGAGTGACTCCTCCATTACATTATTGCAGGGCCGACGCATCCCCACAATAATGGACCTTATGAGGGAAGGAATAGACATAAAGGAAGAGGATATCGTTTTCAATGGGTATAAAGGGGTAAAATGTCTTGAGATCGGAGGCCCTGAACCCGGCATCGGATGCGCAGGAAGGGGAATTATCGTTGCTATCAGCCTTCTTAAGAAAATCTCACGCGCCATCGAGGATACGGACCTTGTTATTTATGATGTGCCCGGCGATATTGTATGCGGTGGTTTTGTTGCGCCTGTCAAGAAAGGGCTTGTGAACGAGGCGTATGTGCTCACTTCAGGCGAATACATGCCGCTGTATGCTGCAAACAATATCTGTAAAGGTCTTTCACGCCTTGAAATGACGCTTAATGGTGTAATATGCAACTCGCGCGGCGCTTTAAATGAGGAAAAGATCGTCAGCGAGTTTGCAAAAGAGGTCGGAAGCCAGCTTCTTGCTTTTATTCCAAAAGATGTTCTGGTGCAGACCTGCGAAAGAGATGGTTATTCAGTTATTGAGAAAGCTCCCGATTCGCAGATTGCGGCTGTGTACCGTAAGCTTGCAAAAAGCATTATGGGTAAAAGGGATGGAAAAATCCCTGTGCCTCTTGATGATGCCAGGTTGAGGGAATTGACAAGGATTTAAGAGCCAGAGATATTGGATGTAGAGTGATAAAAGGGATTGTGAAGATGCTCTTAAATACGCCAAGGACAATAACTCTTTTTGAACACCAAGAATGCACGTATAAAGACTTGGAAGATAGAAAATGTGGATTTCAAAAAGATCATCAGATTATCCTGAAAAGACTTTATGGGGATAAGAAGCCAAAAATATTTCATTTTTTAGATGGCGCCTTGAAAGCTACTAACCTGATTGGGATAGTCCGTATTGGAGATTTTTCAATCGAAATTCTTCCTAAGATTGATATAACAGGTAAGGCAGATGCCAAAGATGCAGAATCTGTGTATTCGGCGCGAACAAATCTGCTTTTCCTACTGAGATATGCATTTGATTTAAAACCATACGAAAATGATATCGCAGCAATGCATAAAAAGCCTGCCGACTGGTTTGAAATTCTGACTTTTCTGTATGCAAAAAACCTTCAAGAAGCGTTAAAACGTGGAATCTTTCGAAACTACATAACCCATGAAGAAAATTTGGGAGTCCTTAAAGGGAAGTGGCTGATTTCACAGCATCTTAATATTAATCCTTTCCAAAAGCATCGGTTTTATGTTCAATATGATGAATTCAGCCCGGATAATCTTTTGAATCAAGTTTTGAAGTTTGCAACAATTCAAATAAGATGTCAATCAATGGATGCCAGCAACCGCCAGCAATTAGCCATTCTCTCTGACTGGATGGATGAAGTTATCCTTCCTCCTGCTCTGAATAATGCTGTTTTAGAGCAGATAATCTTTACAAGGTTGAACGAGAGATTCCGCCCTCTTTTCAATATGGCAAAGCTTTTTCTGGAAAATCAAGCCATTGAGACTCAAGCGGGTGCTACTAATGCCTTTGCCTATACTTTTGATATGAATAAATTGTTTGAGAAATTTATTGCGAAGTTCATTCAAGAACATAGAGGGAGAATATTGGGAGGAACTGGATATGAACTTTGCGATATTCTGGAGAAGGCGCGAGGGAGCCATAAATATCTTGCGAAAGATGATAAAGGAAAGGACATTTTTAGGCTGGAGCCAGATATTATTTTTAAGAATAAGGATGGAACAGTGCCTTTAATTATTGATACTAAATATAAAATCCTCAATGACAAGGAGAGAAAAAAGGGAATTAAAGAAGAAGATATGTATCAGGCCGCGGTCTATGCACAGATTTACAAATGTCAGAGAGTTGTTTTGATATATCCACAAGTGAATAATATTACACCAATACAAAAGAACTTTAAATTGAATGTGTTAGATGCCGAAGTTGAGGTAAGAACAGTGAATTTAAGTATAGACTTGCCCAAAGAAGTATTAAAAATTATTAATGAGCTAAATAGAATAATAGTTGGAAGAAAATCCCATAATAATGGAATAAATGTATGATTATATGAGGGATTTGAGCAAGAATGAATATGATATTCAGAAATGCTTGAAAGATATACTAGCGGAAAATGTCTATGAATAGTGAAAATATACCATCACCTGAAAAGAAAGAGAATATTGTAACTAGTGGAATAAATTACAGCCCTAATCAGCATCGTAAACCATGTACGATGGAACAAAGGGATGCAAACAAGATTTGTCCCGAGCATTCAGAATGTTTTGAAAATGAATGGGAAACTGGGTGTTGTAGTTCATTTTCCTTAGAGGATGGTTACCATTACATCCGTATTATTAACTCAGAAAATGTAGTAAGAAACAGATGCTTCTTTTTAGTTACAAGACACCCTGATGATAATGAACTGTATTTTTCAGGGTTAATTTTTATTTCAGATGTAGAGGATTATGAAAATACTTCGTATGTGTTAGGGGAGCCCATTCCATTTGAGCCAAAAATTGTCCGTTGGGAGGGGTATTATAGAGTGGCGAAATTCATTGAAAATAGCTATGCTCTGAGAATATTAAAAGACTATTACTTAAAGATAAAAGATGAAAAAGTTAAACAAATCATAAATTTTTATGAAACAGGAAAACTTCCGGAATTTGCTGGTAAGACATATAGGCATCCTTCGGAAAGATATCATCATCAATCGGAGATCGAAATAATCGAAGAAAAGGAAGTAGAAGGTATGATCTGGAAAAATCTGAATTTAATTCTCTACGGGCCACCCGGAACAGGGAAAACATATGAAACCATAAACAAAGCACTTGAAATTATCCATAAAGATACTAATCATAAAGATACTAATTATTGCTCCGGTAAAGAAAGGCGAGAACTTGTGGAAGAATTTAATAAACTTCTCGAAAAAAAACAAATCAGGTTCATAACGTTTCATCAATCATATTCATATGAGGATTTTATTGAAGGTATTAGGCCAGAAAGTAAATTAAACGGTTCAATTGAATATCCTGTTAAAGATGGTATTTTCAAACAAATGTGTTTTGAGGCAGCTTATGAATTAATTAAGGATCAAATTGAAAAAGTAGATAGGACCTTTGAATTAGCATTCAAACAATTTACTGACAAATTTAATGATCAAGAGCTTTTATTAAAAACAAAAATAGGTAAACCATTTGAAATACTTTCAGTTGACAAGAACATTAGAATAAGGCTTGAAAATGGTAGCGAATACCCAGTATCTATAAAACCCCTAAAAGAAACTTTTGAGAAATGGGATCAAATAGAAAAAGTTGATGATGTCTGGACAAAACTGGGAGTTGGAGGTGGGGTTGAAAGTTATGTTTATGCAATAGTTGCTTATCTTAAAGATCTGAGTAGCAAAATAGAGAGCGCTGATGACTTGGATATTGGATACGAAGCCAAGAAAGAACATGTTTTGAACAAGATATATTCCAATAACTTTAAGATAGAAACTGCTAAGACGTATGTTCTTATAATTGACGAAATCAACCGAGGAAACATCTCCAAAATATTTGGCGAGCTTATCACGCTGGTAGAAGAAGACAAGAGATTCGGGGCTGAGAATTGGTTAAAAACTACACTTCCTTACTCCAAAGAGATATTCAGTGTTCCGTCTAATCTCTACATTATCGGCACAATGAACACTGCTGATCGCTCCATTGCTCTCTTGGATATCGCTTTGCGCCGCAGATTCACTTTCGAAGAAATGATGCCTAACCTAGAGTTACTTGATGAAATCTCAATCGATGGGATTAATTTAGCAGAATTACTTGAAAAACTCAATTATCGCATAACAGCGCTAATAGATCGAGATCACCAAATTGGTCACAGTTACTTTTTGAATCTCAAAGGACTGACAACTGAAGATGCAAAAAAGAATTTGGTTTCAATTTGGTATAAAAAAATTATACCGCTCTTGCAAGAGTATTTTTATAATGACTGGGAGCGCTTATCTTTGGTTTTGAATGAAGGATTCATACTGAAGGAAGAAAATCAATTGACAGGAAATTACTCATGCAACTATATTTATGAAATCAAACCATATGACCAATGGGAGGATTTTAAACACAGTTTAGAATCCATAATGGGAGAGGCACAAGAAGACAATGAAGAAAATTCAATGTAATAAACCACACAACAAATCTGCGTTTATCTGCGTTCATCTGCGGTTAAATTTTCGAGTTCATCAACCATTATTTGAATATACAGAAGATACGACCATATAAAGGATAAAAAAAATGACCGACAAATTAGATATCCCCCGAATTCTTATCGCCGGTGACCGCTCATCCGCAGGAAAAACAACAATATCGATCGGCATAATGTCGGTTCTTAAGGATATGGGCTATAATGTCCAGCCTTATAAAGTCGGTCTTGATTTCATAGACCCCAGCTACCATACGGAAGTTACAGGCAGGTTCTCAAGAAACCTTGATGGTTATTTAATGTCAGAGGAAGCCGTTTGTGAGGTTTTTTCCCATGCAACCAGGGGGGCTGATATTGCTGTTATTGAAGGTGTACGTGGTCTTTTTGAAGGGCTTGAAGCAACAAGCGACATCGGAAGCACAGCACAGATCGCCAAAATATTAAAATGCCCTGTAATTCTTACGATCAATGCAAGAAGCATTACACGTAGTACCGCAGCGCTTGTATCGGGTTATAAGTCGTTTGACCCTGAAGTTGATATTGTTGGTGTGATCCTGAATAACATCGGAAGCCAGCGACATGCCGAGAAAGCAAAGATCGCGATTGAGACTTATACGAATACCCCGGTCATCGGAGTAATACCCCGCAATGACTCGATGAAGATCTCTATGAGGCATCTTGGTTTGATCCCTGCTATGGAAGGACGGCGAAGAGTAGCGGATTTTGATGCAAACCTGGGACGGATAAAAGAGATCATAAAAGAAGGAATCGACATCGATAGATTTATTTCGATCGCTAATTCTGCGGAACAACTTGAAAAACCAGAGGAGAAAATATTCAGGGCGCATCCCCAAAAAAACAAAATAAAGATCGGTGTGGCGCTTGATGAAGCATTTAATTTTTATTATCGTGATAACCTTGAATTGCTTGAACTTGCAGGAGCCGAACTTGTATATTTCAGTCCTGTGAATGACAGCACCCTTCCAAAAGTGGATGGGTTGTATATCGGGGGCGGTTATCCGGAACTATTCACAAATGAACTCGAAAATAATATTTCCATGCGTGAAGCAATAAAACAGGTTTCCAATGATGGTCTTCCGATTTATGCAGAATGCGGCGGACTGATGTACCTGACCCGGGAGATCACAACAAATGTTTCGGGAAGCGGAAATTATACTATGGCAGAAATGAATAGCGGGACTTTCAAAATGGTAGGCGCACTCCCCGGAAAGACATTGATGGGGCATAAAAGGGTTGTAAGTTATAATATCGGCAGTTTCATTAAAGATAATTTGATAGGAAAAACCGGAGCTTCTTTTATCGGTCATGAATTCCACCATTCTGAGATAATTGACCTGCCGGATGATACTGAATTTGCAATTAAGCTTGAGCGCGGGATTGGAATAAAAGGTGAGTATGATGGGATACTTGTCAACAATACAATGGCAGCCTATGCGCACCTGCATGCGGCTTCTTATACGGGTTTTGCAGGAGCGTTCGTGGAGTTTTGCAGATGACAAAATAAGGATAAATTCCTATTTTTTCACCAACTTTGATATTTGATGCGTTATGTGCACACCTTGCCCCATTTAAGGATCAATTTTGATACATCCGAGAAGTCAACAATACCATCACCATTGAGATCCGATGCACTGTCGCTTGTTCCCCATTTAAGGATCAATTTTGATGCATCCAAGATGTCAACGATACCATCTCCATTGAGATCCACTGCCTTACCGTTCGAAAGTGTACAGGAGGATGAGTCTGGTGTTGCTAGCGCATCGGCAATCGCCTGTATCTGTGCCTGGCTAAGGGACGAGAGATTACTCATGGCAGGGACTGTACTAATAGCAGTATTGATCTTCAACGCTGTTCTATTGAGCTTGGTCGAATTGGCCAGAACCCCATGGCAGTTTGCGCAGTTGCTGGCGTAGAGTTTATCGCAACCAATAGTTACAAAACTATCATTACCCATAAAATTCAATCCAGTTATGGTTTTTCCTATCAGGGTTGCCTGTGTATCTCCACATTGAATTCCAGTCTCCTTTATCTTGAAATGGAGAAGGAGATCGAGGTAACCATCTTTGTTCACATCTTTAAATTGAGAATAAGGCGTTTTCAATTTTGCATCTGATTGACCAAATGTGACTATGACGCTTGAAGGATCTACCTCAGCACTGGCATTAAATGTTGCATTTGATAAGATTGCTATTATGATCTCTCCATTGCTTCCGGGATTAATTTTGTTCTCCAAAATATCAATACCAACTTCGAATGCAGGTATTTCTAATACAGGTATGATCTCAAAAGTTGCAGGTGCCGAATCAAATGATTTCTTCGTGTCAGCCTTTCCGGTGTTAAGACTTGCGACTGCGGTATAGCTGCCCAATGGCAGGGAAGTTGTATTTATTGAGAAATTATATTTATATATGACGTCGCTGCCCCCGGCTCCGTATCCGTATCCATAGCCGTATCCGTATCCATAGCCGTATCCATAACCATAGCCGTATCCATAACCATAGCCGTATCCATAACCATAGCCGTATCCATAATGATATGGCTGAGGAGTTGATACTGGCATCATGCTGATAATGGGGTCACCGGATATCGGAGTCCCGTCAAGTCTAAAAGTACCATTGAAGCTTCTAGCTCCTGTAATATTAAGAGTAATGTCTTTCATCGGGACAAATTTATCCCGGTCATTGATAGTAATTAACATCGTGAAATTGACAGAGTTGCCCTGGGAATAGGAAGGATCAAGACCGGAAATAAAAACAGAAATGGCCTGTCCAGGTCCGGAAATGATCAGTATTGATACAATGAATAATGTAATCAGGGTCTTCTCAAAAAATTGTTTTTTATGATTTTTTGATGATTCCATTATTTTTTTCTCCTTAAAGATCATTGATATCATTGATTTATGCTCATCATATATATAATCATCGTTATTATCATAAAATAAACTCATTACCATACAGTTAAAAAATCCTATTTATTTTGATCTAATCCATCCCAATGATCATCTGGTCAGTTTATCCGGAATCACGCCCAAATTTTTTGCAATATAGAGGGCCGCAGGTATTAAAGTGATTAGCAGAATTATTATTGTTGAGTTAATAAGAGTAATCCTGATCCCCAACAAGTAGCTGAGATAAAAAACAACGAGAGGTAAAATAGCGATTGACAGACCAAAAGAAAGGGCGATTCGTTCGATTACATCAATTTCATCCCTGCCAAAAAATATAAAGCTCCAGGCTAAGCCAGGTATGAATAATACAAAAATTGAACCCGCAATTATCCGCAATATTTCTATTATTTCCATTAATATTCCGCTTATTAATCTTTTTTTGTTGCCCCGGAGTTTATGCTTTGTTTACATCTCTATTGCCGAATAAAGATACGATCCCGATAAAAAACACAATCATCATTAAATAATTTAGATCTATATATTTAACTACGGAATTATCCCATATGGTTTCTATTAGCAGCAGTAGTAAATACGTTATAAACAGTGAATTGAAAACTTCAAAACTTACTTCTGAAAGAAAAAGTACAATTTTTCGATTTATTAGATATCCAAATTTCTTAAATACAAAATATCCTGATAAAACAGTCGAAACTAACAAAAGAATTGGAGATAAACCTCTTGTATTACTATTCCCATCGTTATCATAGCTCGATGTTGATGTCGTTTCTGTTGTATTTTGCTGGTAATATTCAAATTGATTTTTTGTTTTTAGATCAGTTTTCAAATCATTTTGTTCAATTGAAGGTTGAAGCTGCAATAGTGCATCTTGTGTTAACGCTTCACCGCCTGAAATAGCAAATATAGCCGAAAAATCATAACTATTTGATGAATAATATACATACTTCTCATCACTTCCAACGATATAAGTAGGAAGAGCATCCCATTCACCTTCAGTAAACACATACAATGAAATTGAGTTATTGCTTATATTTTCTTTTGCCATCCATGAACTATTTACTCTAAAATCAACAATTCCGTTTTTAAGGTTATCCGGATTCAGCGACATTGAAAAGTATTTATAAACAATCCCTTCAGGGTTAATTATTATGTTATCCGGCCTATTTTTAAGTTCTTTCAGGGAGATATCAACCTGATCAATGAATATAGAAGCGTTGATCATGACAGCCGTTATGTCAAAATCAGGAAAAATGATTGTCATATTGTTCCCCGGGAAGAAGGATGCAAATGTGTAATCCAATTTCTTCTCAATATTCAATGTTCCGATTTCTGCCAGAGCTGAAACAATCTTACGTTCAAGATAGAACTTTCCGTTCGACTCAACCACCATATCCAAATACGAATCAAATAATGTTTTCCTTGAATTTTTATCAATATTAAAATTGCTATTCCGCGTAACTTCGATATCTTGATACCCGTCGCCATTAAAATCGTATAAGCGTTCAGTTTCATTGCCTTTAGATACACCGCTCTTTATTACAGTCATATTTTCATCATAAAGCTCTACATCTGAAAGTTTCACAAAACTTTTATTTGCTCCCTGGAAGATTTCATCTAATTTACTCTGGAAAATTATGACCTCGTTTTCTTTAAAGGATATATTGTAATATAATTTACTACCCTTCGCAACGATCTGCCTGCTAACTGGCTTATTTGAATTCTTGAGTTCTATAACAGCATGTTTTTCTTCTTCATCAATGTCTTTTAAAGTAAGGGTATATGTTCCACCTACCTGCCATTCTTTATTAATATACAATGTTTTGTTTTCAAGGTCTGATATTTTTTTTGATAATATCATCTCAGAAGAAGTCTCATACAGTACTTTATACAGATTTCCACGATACCCAATATTTTCCTGGCTCTGCATAGTTATGTATTTTAAACGATTTTTGTTAAGAGTATTCGTTCCGGAGTTATTGATGATCAAATATTCCCATGTGTTATTTTTATCAGGATCGAAATAAAATATATTTGGGGCAGACCATGTATCTATAGTATAATCTGTCCACGGACTCTTGGGTGAGCGGACACTAAAACTGGCTGCTGTATTGATCTTATAGAGATATAAGCCAGTAAAAGGATTGGTTGATGGAACGATTGCGTAATCCACTTTGTTCTTTTGAAGCAATTCCATGCTATTTTTTAAGGGCATTAATTCGACAGATGAAGTGCTAAAATAGGAATCATTTGAGAAAGAGAAGTAGCTGTTTGCGTTTATTATGAGATCGCCTTTTGGAACCTTAATATGATAAAGTTCATTATCCGGGGGAAGGTCAATGTAAAACCATTTGTTGACAATATCAACATTAACTGATCCATTAAAGCTGGCACCGGATATGTTCACTTTCTGGAGGCCCTGTTCATGGTAGGTAGTAAATCCCAATCTATCGCCTTTGACCGCCTTTGTATACAGATCAAACCCTGTATTTTTTGTGTAAAGTGCTCCTGCAAGGAAAGGATTTTGAACCACAATACTACCGCTATTTAGTTTAATGCTCCGGATCAAGATATCATTGCCCCCACTCATGGTGACTTTATAAATTCCCTCTTCGAGAGTGTATCTAAGAGTACCGTTCTGGACGATACCACGGCTGCGTCTATTTCCCATGTCCCCATCATCCGGGATAGTAATATTTTTTATCAATTTGTTTTCCCCGGAGTAAAGTTTAATTTCAAGCGCATCCGAGCCGTTGTACCAGTTCATGTCCTGCTTTTGCACAGACAAGTCCACTTTTCCTTTGGTGTAAATATAGAATGTATACAATGTGTGATCTTCTCTAAGTTCGCTTATAGCTGAATTTGATCCCTTGTAGGTAATATTGGGCTTTGTATTGATACTGACAGGCACAGAAGACGCTATTATTGAGCCTTCAGGAGGAAAACTAAAAAATAATGGAACCGTCATAGTGAGATTATTATTCAGGGAATATATCCGGAATTTATCATCACTTCCTGTCAGATTGATGTTTTTAAATGATAGATAGAATGGAACGTAAAGAGGATATGTTCTCAGGGTAAAGGTATCAAGTATAGAAGTTTTTCCGTTATCAGGAAGGTCCAGATAATTATTTTTCAGAGAATATACTATATCGATATCCTTATCCCCATCAATATCTTTTAAATTTATTTCATAATTCCCTGAAGATTCACCATTCTTGATCACTAAAATGTCTCTGAGATATGTATCTTTAATAGTCGTACTGTTCCCAAATATGCCTGAAAGTTTTGTTCGAAATATTTCGACTTCTTTTCCATTTACAGTTATCTTATGGGAGAAAATTTGATCCCTTTCCACCGATCCTTTTTCGAGTATTTCATTATTTTTTTTCAAATAAAAAAGCGCATTGTTCTCTCCCGAGTCAATCAATTCCAGGGCATAACCATCCATTAAAGCAAGTTCTTTTCCAGTATGAAGCTGCAGATTATTTTCATATTTATATAGATCATAAGTTAATACAGCATCTGAGGTATCTATTGAAACAATATTATAGCGCTTTGAGAATAGATCGATCTCACTATTTTTGTAGTTCATTCCTGCATAATAAAAATTAGCGCCGTCTATGTAATAACCATTAGAAATATTCAGGTAAACTTGCTCATAGTCGCTCAGAACACCCGGAGAATTTGTTCCTGTCAGGACACATGGCGAATTTCCGAAGCTTATAGGGCAAACCGGAGACCTGACTTCCTCTGCCGCAGATGCCCCAGTTAATATCAATAAAACCAATAGTATCATGATCCGGAAAAACATACTATTTCTCCATGTAGATCTTGATCCAGTCAAGGGGTATTGAATAATTGGAATTTTGAAGATGCGAAGCGCTTATGACAAAGTTCAATGTATCCTTTTCAATATAGGCATCAGTTAGATTGAATTCAGCACTTGCTATAGTCCAGTTACCCTCTTCAATGATCTTTTGATTGGGAACGATCACATAATCCACCATGTTTTCTTTAAGCCATTTCATACTGTTCTGCAATCTAAGAGTTTTGACTGATGAACTGGTAAAATAAGAATCGTTAGTGAAAGAGAAATAATTTTTCGCATTTACGATGATGTCGCCGGCGGGAATTTCTATTCGATAAAGTTCCTTACCAGGAGGCAGGTCAATGTAATGCCATGTATTAATGGCAGTAATATTGAGCGATCTGGTATAGTTGCCACTACTTATATTCACAGTCTGAAGTCCCTCATTATGGTATGTAAAAAACCCCAGCCTATCACCATTTGGAGTATGAATGTACAGGTTGTACCTTGTGGCACTTGTGTAAAGCACTCCTGCAAGGAACGGATCCTGGACCAGAATGTTACCTTGGTTGAGTTCAATGCTCCGGATCAGTATGTCGCTCCCGCCTTTCATAGTGACTTTATAGACCCCTTCATCCAGAATGGCCTCAAGTACTCCTTTTTGTAAATTTCCTCTAACTGTATTTTTATCAGCATTTCCATCATCCGGGACAGTAATATTTTTTATAAGAGTGTTTGCTTGTGAATAAAGCCTGATTTCAAAAGCGTCTGACCCATTATACCAATTCATATCCTGTTTTTCCACAGATAGGCTCAGGTTTCCTTTGGTGTAAATATAGAATGTGTGATCTCCTCTTAATTCTTTTATGCTGAAATTTGATGCCCCATATGTAACACTCGGCCTCTTATTCACTTCTTCAGAAATACCAGTTGCTATTACGGCGTCAGGAGGCGAATCTATGAAAGAGGATACCGGCATAGTAAGATTATTGTTCAGGGAATATATCCTGAAATTGCTGTCCTCTCCAGTAAGATTGAAAATATCAAGAGATCCGAAAAAAGGATTATATATTGTGTTCCATATATAGCTCCATTCCTTTTTATTTTTCAGACCAACTTTCAGCTCATATCCTTCCGGTATCGTATCTATGAATTTTAATTCGACTTTTACTCTGCTTACATTTTGTTTAACTTTAGTACTAAAGTAAACCAGGTCTTTTTCTATAAGCCTGTATGTAACATTACTCCTGTTAAAAGGTTCCGAGACTTTCTCAAAAGGTCCCTGGAATGTTGCATACCCTGAAGTATCCTGAGCTCCCACATCTATAAAATAAACATTTGAATCTGATCCTGCAGAAATTGAGGAGTTATTAAGTCCTGTGAGGCCTGCATGGTTAACATAAGCAAGATATATTATTGCAATCAAAGGAATTATATAAACCAGCCTAACTTCCATCATCATCATTCACATAGTGATAGATGACTGAATCCTTCATTAAGTTTTTGGTAAAGGCTGTATTATTGAATTTTTCAAGATTCATCCGATTGAACTTATTGAATGAATAATAAATGTAAACATCATTATTATATTTTTTCAGGAATTTCTGCGCTACCGTGGAATTACCAGTTCCTAGAAATTCCAGCCATTTTCCCTTTCCATTCCCATCCCATTCAAACAGCCCCGGCGCCAGGATTTTCCTTTTACCCCACGCCAGCACCCAGGGGGCATCATAGCTTGTTGCAAGAATATATGCATTCTCATCCGTATTATTAGCAATCCATTCAATGGCTTTTATCTGGTCTTCATTCATCAGCGGCTTTATATCATGCGCATTCTGGAGAGTTGCAGTTCCGCCTGAGAATAAAAGCAGAATAATGAAAGCAGTTCCTGTCACCCTGGATATTTTATGCCCGGCTAAAAAAGTGCAGGTTATTCCAGCAGATGCCAGAATCAGCAAGGCAATATCAAAGTCTATAAGCAAACGATTATAGAAGAAAAGCCTGAATGCAATAATAACTCCATTGATCACGAAATAGAAAAATAATGAATTCCACATTTTTTTGGAAATCATATAAAAGGCACCTATAAAACCAAAGGGCAGATAAACAAGGGATAACCATTCATATTTCCCAATGTCAAAGAAAGTACCGCCGCCTGTAGGTTCAGCCTGTATATTCTGGATCATAGTATTTGATAACCCTGAAATTAAAGGAAAAACCGTTTCAATTCTTGGAAGCCAGAACGGAAAAATCAGGAAAGCTGCCAGAATGATGGAGTATATCAGATATCTGTCACGGGTTTTCAGGTAGTAGCATATTAGAATAAGAGAGAATATCAAAAATTCAGGCCTGTGGTATATTCCAAGGGCAGCGAACATGATCGCAATGAATACATAATTCTTTTTTTCAAGGGCATAAAGGGCAAGCAATAAAAAGAATATGCCCAGGATATTCCTCAGATACATAAAAGTGAACGCAGTGAACTGTGTATATGAAACTGCATAAAGGGCGCAGGCGATCAAAGCTGCCTTATCATCAAATATCTTTCTTGTTAAAATGAAGATCGGCAGAATGAGAAGGGCAGAGAAGAACGGAAGAAGATAAATGAGAGCCTTCATCGAATCGATGCCTGTAAATAAATGCAGTTCATCGAACAATACGAAAAACCCCTGTTCATGCATTTGTTTCATCCACAGTGGAAGCGCAGCTTCAGGAATGCCGGGGAGAGCATTCAGATAGGTATCCATAGCATACTTATAATAACCAGGGTCATAGCCCAGAGGAATAGAATTTGTAGAATACGGTATCAAGCGGACCAGTATGACAAAAATAAAAATGATAATAATTCCGATGTACAGATAAAAGGATTTTATTCGAATATCATAAGACGGTTCATTTAAATCCATAAGAATTGGAAGAGCGAATAGAGGCAGCAGCAATCCGAATAAAATAAAATCCAAAAGATACGAAGGCAAGAATCCCATTTCCTTCAGGAACACAGCGATAACGAATAATATGGATAACTGGATGAAAGGGTATATAAATATTTTCTTGAGGTATAGATAATCAATACCTTTGATCCGATTAATGGCATCGACCACGTTTTTCTTTTTCATATCATAAATCCATAATTAATTTTCCTCGTCTTTTCAGAAATATATTAATCATAACTAAGCCAATTATTAATAAAGTTACTTCTACAGGTGCAAGATTTTCAGACGAACATATAGATTATTATAGTTATAATAACAATATGAAAAACAAGGTGTCATAATTTGAAGATCCTTTTCATCTCCGGGCGTGAAGCAGCTTATACACGAAACTCGGTAATTTTAAAGGGACTGAAACAAAACGGTGTAGAAATAATTGAATGTACTGATATTTCAAGTTCGTATTTTGTCCGGTATCCAAAGGTTTTATCAAAATTTATTTTAAATACGAAAGATTTTGATTTAATTTTTGTAGGATTTTTAGGTCAACCATTAGTTCCAATAATAAGAAAATTGTCTAAAAAACCAATTATATTTGATACCTTTTTATCAATTTACGATACAATGTGTTTTGATCGAAATAAAATAAAACCTGAATCGGTAATAGGGAAAATGTTGTATTGGTTAGATAAAGATTCATGTGAACTTGCCGATAAGCTGTTACTGGACACTAATGCACATATAGATTATTTTGCAAATACATTTAACCTGAATAAAAATAAATTTCAAAGAATTTTTGTTGGTGCAGATGACTCTATTTTTTATCCTGTGGATTTCGATAAAGAAAATCCTAAGTTTATTGTCTTCTATTACGGAACCTACCTACCATTACAAGGAATAGAATATATTATTAAAGCAGCCAAAAAACTAGAAGCACATGAGGATATAGAGTTTAAAATCGTTGGCAAAGGTATCGAATATAATAAAATCATGAACCTTGTGGAAGATTTGAGTATTAAAAACATAAAATTCATAGATTGGCTACCTTACAACGAGCTGCCTTTGGAAATTACAAAAGCAGACATATGTCTTGGCGGTCATTTCTCTAACATAGATAAAGCAAAAAGAGTCATATCCGGAAAAACATATCAGTTCATTGCAATGGAAAAGCCAGTGATAATCGGAGATAACCCTGCAAACAGAGAATTGTTTGAAAATAGGAATAATGCGATGCTGGTTGAGATGGCGAATGCTGATGCTCTGGCGGATGCGATAATGGAATTAAAAAATAATGAAGGCCTTAGAATGCGGATTGCTAATGGTGGTTACTCAACTTTTTTACAGAATTGTACGACACATATCATTGGAAACTCTATCAAAAAGTCTATAGAAGCATATTTATGAATATATTGATTATTTCTATGTCATTTCCATATCCGCCAAAATCCGGTGGGAAAGCTCGAGTATACAATTTAATAAAACAAATATCAAAATATCATGAAATAACACTAATCAGTTTCATTAGATATGATGAAAAACCTTACATCCCGGAATTATTAAAATACTGCAAGATAGTTGAAACGATTCCTGTTGAAAATAATTTTCTCTCTAAATCAGTTCGATGGGGACGAATAGTTTATAATTTGTTTACAAAGACACCAGTTGAAATAGCTGCTAAGGAAAGTCAGTTGATGGCTGATAAAGTTTATGAGATTATTAAAAACCATGATTTTGATATAATCCAGGCTGAATGGATTCAAATGGCACATTATGTACCTTTCGATTATCTAAACAAAAAACAATTTAGAGGCAGGTTAATTTTGGTGGAACATGATGTATCATTTGTACCCTGGTACAGACGATATCTCATCGAAAAAAAACCGTTAAAGTTTCTAATATATAATGAATATAAAAAAATGAAAAAATATGAGCATGAAAATCTGTTAAAGTTTGATGAAATTATTACAATGTCTGAAATAGATATGAATCGATTGTTAGAGCTTGATGAAACGCTTCATGTAAATGTCGTTCCCAATGGTGTAGATACTGAAAAAATATCTTTTAAATTGGGAAATAGAGGAAGTAATAGTTTGTTGTTTATGGGATGGATGAAACATTATCCAAATGGGGATGCTATGAGATTCTTTATTAAAGAAATATTTCCAAAAATCTTACTTAAAAATCAAAATGTGAAATTATACATAGCTGGTATGTTTCTACCAGACGATATTAATAACAAGATTAAATATCAGGATAATATAATTTATTGTGGATATATTGAAGATATTCTCTCGGTATTGCATAAATGTACTGTTTTTATTAGCCCGTTACGTATAGGTGGAGGTACGCGACTTAAGATACTGGAAGCAATGGCCGCAGGGATTCCAGTAATTTCAACATCCATTGGGGCAGAAGGTATTGATATAGAGGACGGTGAAAATATTGTTCTTGCTGATTCAACTGAGGTATTTGCTAATAAAACTCTTGAACTTCTAAATGATAATAAGCTTCAGATCAAAATTGCAGTTAATGCACACGAATTTGTTGAAAAAAAATATAGGTGGAATGAAATTGGTAAAATAATGAATAGGATTTATGAAAAAGAATATATTGGAATAAGAAATGAAAATAGCAATCATAACTGATTATATAGATGATTATACCGGAGGTATTAACACTTACATAACCAATATACTAAAAATTATCGCAGTTAATAAAAATAAAGATAAATTATTTTACTCAGTCCATTTTAAAAAAAATCCAGTTCACAAAACTTTCCAAAATTTTGAAGAGGTTATTGTTCATAGAAATGGTACACCATTAGGGAAAATTATTAGAAAATTTTTTGTTCTCCCATTAATTTTACAGAAAAAAAAGATTGATATAGTTCATGATACGTACCATTTTGGACCATTTCTATTTCCGGCAAAATACAAAAAAATAGTTACAGTACATGATATTACTCCAATTATATTAAGCGGATATCATCAAAAATTAAGTATTGCATATCATAAAATTATAATGTATTTGATTTTGAAGCATGTTGATAAGATAATTACAGTCTCAAACAACACAAAAACTGATTTGATAAAGTGTTTTTCTATTCCAGGTGATAAAATTAAGGTTATTTATCTGGCAGCCGATAAAATATACTATCGAAGAACAAATGATGAAATAATACCGATTAAAAAAAAATATGGATTAAATTCGAAAATTATTTTATATATAGGAACATTAGAGCCAAGAAAAAACGTTGTTGGATTAATTAAATCATTTCATATTTTAAAAAACTTGGGTCTGGAACATAAACTGGTTATTGTTGGTAGAAAGGGATGGGGATATATTGAAATATTTGAATGTGTGAAAAAATTAAATCTCCAGAAAGATGTTATCTTTCTTGGGTATGTACCAACTGAAGATCTTCCTGCCATGTATAGCATGTCTGATCTTTTCGTTTATCCATCATTCTATGAAGGTTTTGGATTACCACCTTTGGAGGCCATGGCATGTGGTTGTCCTGTTATAGCATCAAATACATCTTCTTTGCCTGAAGTTGTAGGTGATGCTGGAATTATGATTGATCCCTACAATATTGATGAACTATCTGAAGCAATGTATAGTGTTTTGATTAATGAAATGGATCGGAAAGATATGATAAAAAAAGGTTTAGAAAGGGCAGAAATGTTCTCATGGAAAAAAACGGCAGAGGAGACATTAGAGGTCTATGAAGAAGTTTTCAATGAATAATAGCATCCGGGCATATGTAACAAAATATTTTCCTATGGGGTCACAAAATGTTTTAACATTCGAAGTTTTATTCATTATTCTATCCTCATTAATCATTCTGATCGCCGAAATTAGTACTATATTGGCAACACTGAAATTTTTTTATTCGGCCTTAGTTTATGCAGTAATCATCACGATATTTTTTGTTCTTATCTTTTTTTTATTAAAACAAAAAATAAGGATTGAAAAACTTATAATGCATGATTGGATCGCATTAAGTATCGTTGTTTTGTTTGGCGCTCTCAATACATATTATTTTTACGATGTGTTCTCAGGTGGATTGGATACTGGAGTATATCCGAACGCTGCAAGCCTTCTAGCTTCACGTCATAGTTTTACTGTTGTCGAGAACATAAATTTTCCGGGATGGGTTGAAATTGATAATTTACATCGGCTTGATTTTGACTATGGTTATCCTACGTGGTTAGCCATTAATTATAGTATATTTGGATTATCTGGAATCCAATTAAGCAATTTTCTTCCGATACTGATTGGTACACTTAGTATCTATTTTATTGGTAAACACTCTTTTAATTCTAAAGTGGGAATTTTTAGTGTTATTTTGATTGCAACAACTTACCCCATGTTCTGGATTACACGTGTGACCTTGACAGAGGCTTTAGCTTTTGGTTTATTATGGTTTGGAATTTTATCATTCCTTTTCGCATATCAACGAAAGAATAATTTATATCTATATCCAGCAATATTGTCTATGTCCTTTGGCCTTCTTACCAGACCAGAGTTCATACCAACATATATATTAGCTATATGCATACTATTTTTTTTATTTTATATAAAAAATGAAAAATGGATTATAAATAAAAAAATTACAGTTTGTTTAGTGATAGCAGTCTTACCGTTCTTTATTTACACATATTTAATAAATATGCGATATTTTTCTACAATGCTCTCATTTTTAAAAGATCCATCGATAATAATATCTCCTGCGCAACACGTTCAACAGGATATTCAATTACCCGGTGACCCTATATCGAGTCACTACCCTGAGTTTGTTTTTCATATGTTGGCAGAATACAACCTTTATCTGTTTATTATATTCATCCCATTGACTTTTTTAGTTTTAAGAAAATTTGGTAAGAGCATGGCAATTAACTTTATATTCATATTTATTTTATCATCTCCATCCTTTATTTATTTGGTTCATCCCTCAATAACATTATTCCAACCCTGGTTCTTAAGAAGATACATCGTCGCAGTCATACCACTAGCAATAATGTCAACGGTAGTTTTTATCCACTTTATGATCCGACAAAAACAAGTCCAATATTTAATTTTTGGCATGATACTAATTTTGAATATTGTAACTGCCAGCCCGATTATAACCTTATCTGAAAATGCTGGCATGATCAAACACGTCGGAGACATATCTTCAAAATTCACTGGCAACGATATGGTAATTGTTGATCAGTATTCTTCATCTTATAAAATTGCAGATCCCATGTTTTTTGTATATGGCATTGAAACTAGATTGGTTAATCCCACGACATTTAATGAAATAATTGAAGAAATGTCATATTCAGGACATAAAAATATTTATCTTATAACATATAATAATTCATGGATTTTTGGCAGGATAAATCAATCGTCTCTCCAATTCACATTCGATCATTATTATTCATTTGAAGATCTAATAGAAACTGTCGATATACATCATAAATACGGCACTGGATCAATAATATATTATACTGCACCATACTCAGAGGTAATGGAAATGATTGAAGTTCCAAAGGAAAGAATATTAGTCAACGGAACGTTTATGGTTTATCGTTTGACATCTTTACCGTCAATCAAATATACAAAGACGATACACAACGGGAGTTCATAATCTTGATGTTCCAAGAGCACTAATGGTGCTTTTTTGTAATACCATCATAAATCCCCCTATAATAGTTTTTTAGTAATACATAATCTCTCCTTATCACTGCAAAATGTATAAATCTTGTAATTTGTTTGAAAATTAATAAATGTAAGATAGTTATAAAATAACCAATTTTTGACTTATACATTCTCATAAACCATATCCTATTTCTTGCCTTGTAATATACCGTATTTGATGAAAACGCCCCGCCTGAACTCTGCGAAACTTTATGCCATACTCTTGCCGCCGGTATATATTTTATATTCCATCCGTCCGTTCTAGCTCTAAAACTTATCTCCACATCTTCATAATATGTGAAAAACGCCGATTCCAGCATTCCAATACTACCTATTACACCTCGTTTAATCAACATTGCACAACCAGTCGCATATTCGATCTCTTTTAATCTGCCGTAATTTTGTGAATCTGGCATATTTTCTCCTTCATGAAGTGTTGTCCCTGTCCACATGTTAATAGTACCCCCAGCAAACCAGATAACATCTTTTCTCCCCTTATAATCGTAATAATAAATCTTCGGCCCCACAATCCCAATCCTCTCATCCCCCTCTGCCACCTTAACCAGCTCCCCCAAAAACTCGGGGTCCACCACAGTATCATTATTCAACAGCAGCACATAATCCACCCCCTCATCCATCGCCCTCCTGATCGCAACATTATTCCCTTCAGCAAATCCCAGATTCTTCCCAGTCTCAATAATCTCTATCTCCGGATACTGCTTCATGAAGCATTCCACAGACCCATCAGTCGAACCATTGTCCACCAGCAGTATCTCATAATTGGGGTATGTTATCTGCTTTAAGGATTCGAGGCATTCGATGGTGTCTTCCTTGCCGTTCCAGTTGAGGATGATGATGGTTACTGCAGGGTAAGTCATATTTTTTTTCTCGCTTTTATGAAATATTGAAATACAAAAAATCTATTAAAAATTCCGAATGTGATAAAATTTAATATTGCTATAAAATTTGATTTTTTATTCGATTTAATAATAATTATTTCAAAACCACTGGAATTAAATAATTTTATTAAAGATTTTCTAGTAAAAAACCTCAAATGAGTCTTATCTAAAATTCCTTCTATTTTATATTCAAATTTATCAAAAAAAACTAAAGGAATGATAACTCCATAATAATTTAAATTTGGAATACTCGCTATTATAAACCCATCATTTTTTAAATATCCTGAATATTCTTTTAAGATTTTCGTCGGATTTCTGATATGCTCCAAAATATCTCCAAAAATAATATAATCAAAAAATTCTTTCTCAAAATCTAATTCGAGACTTTCAACGTCTCCAATTATCATTTTATCAACATTGTGAGCCAAACTGTTTGCTATATTTTCATTTATTTCAATTCCAATTGTTTCACTTGCTTTTCCAAGCTCCTTCAGTTTTCTTAATGTTCTTCCTTCCCCACATCCTACATCAAGAATCCTGTGTTTCCCATTTTGGATTAAATCGATAATATCTCCGCGAATATATGAAAAATATTGTCTCTTTTTCTCGTAATAAAGCTCAGCCTGTGACAT
This sequence comes from uncultured archaeon, assembly GCA_902384525.1. Lineage (GTDB taxonomy): Archaea > Halobacteriota > Methanosarcinia > Methanosarcinales > Methanoperedenaceae > Methanoperedens. The sequence goes on along the minus strand of CABMCA010000097.1, from coordinate 20,242 downwards.
TATTATCTTCCTTTTTGAATATGGATTTAAAAAGTAATATATCGTCTTTTTCAAAAAAATTTAAAAAATAAAGTAATACTATATAAATGAACATGCATAACATGATTAATGCTATTAAATTTAAGCTATCCAGGTAAACTAATATTAATCCCATTGTTAAACATCCTGCTATTATTTTTATTATTTTTAATCTCAATATTTTATCTGCATTAAAATATCCAAATCTTAATCCCATATACATTACAGCGATAGAAACTATTGCTTCAGTTATCAGAGTTGCTATGCTTGCCCCTATCATAGAATATTTTGGTATTAAAAAATAATTAAGTATTACATTAATTAATGCTGAAATTCCAGTTATTTTCATAACTAAGACCTGCATATTTATTGATTCAAATAATTTGACAAAAGGCGCATTCATAAAAGTAAAAAACATTGACCAGATTAAAATTTGCAAGATTATTACTGATGGAAAATACTCTGCTCCAAAAATTGAAGATATTATCCTGTTAGCTAACAAAGTTGTGCCTACGGCAATTGGAAAAGCTAATAATAACATAAACATAAAATATTTATTAACTATACTATTCATAAGATTCCTAAGATTTTTTACTAAATAATTTCTTGAAAGAACAGGATATACAGCTATATTGAAACCTACTGGAATTATTAAAAGAGCTAATACAAGGCGATAAGCAACATTATAATATCCTACTTCAGTCTCTCCTTTAAAAATAGAAAGCATGATTGAATCCGTCCACACATAAATGCTAACAAAAGCATAGGTTATTGCGAAAGGCCATGATTCTTTTAACATATATTTCAAATAATTGAGATCGATATCAAAAGAGATATTAATGTATTTTCTTATCGAAAATACAAAATATATCAATAATATTAAATTAATAAATAAATATATAAAAGAGAACTGAATAATACTCAATTCGTTTACAATTGTAATATATAACCCAGATAATAATAATAAAATATTTGCTATCTTTCCAATGCTTAAATATACTGGTTTCTCGAGAGCTTGAAATAATGAATCAAAAACACCTTTTATAGAACCTATGAATATTGAACTTAAAATTATATACGCAATAATAACTATATTTTCGTTATACCTTAAAATTTTTAAATATACACTAAGAATTCCAAAAGCCAGTAACCCAAAAGCAATTTTAATAAAGAATGAATTCCCGATTATTTTAGCGATTTTGGATTTGTCCCTTGCTACCTCTCTTATGATCAACAAGTTAGTTCCAAAATCAATAAGAATTGACAATAATGATGTAATTGCGAGAGCAAAGGAAAGTATTCCAAAATCTTTAGCCCCAAAATATCTTGCTGCATATGCAAAATAAAAAAAACCCAAAAGGGTTGTGATTATGTCGCCGAAAAAAATTACACTTATATTTCTACCGATTGATCTGCCATTACTCAAAATAAAACCTCTCGATAAAAGTATGTGAATACTTGTAAAAATATTCAATATTCAAATTAATCTGGTTCCTTTGCCGCCGCTTAGTACAAGTGTCTTCACCGTTTACTCCCCTTTTCTCATCCTGTATAAAATCTCCTCCATGATATGCCTGTTCTGGTGAGATATATCAGCTATCAATCCTATCACTATGATCTGGAACCCGATTATAAGAAGCACAGACGACAGAACCGCCGTGGGCAGATAGGGAGTGACCATGCCGGTAGTAATGAAATGTATCAGGACACGAAATCCGGATAATAATCCAAGCAGGAATAAACTACCGCCTATCATAGAAAATGTCCCCAGCGGGTTGTAATAAGTATAAGTCCTTATCAGCGTAGAAGCCGAGTGCGTTGCATATTTGAATACTGTGGAGATCAGCCTTGATCCTCCGTTCTTCCTTTTCCTGAACTCAACAGGTACCTCAACAATACTCAATCTTTTATGGACTGCCTGGATGATCATCTCCTGGGTATAGGTATAACCGGTATGGATGAACAGTCGCATCGCAGCTTCTCTTGAGAAAGCCCGAAAGCCTGTCTGGGCGTCTGAGACATTCATTCCCGCAGCCCAGCCGACCACAAAGGTGGCAAGCCTGTTCCCCCATCTCTTCTGTGGCACCATATGCTCTATCGTGCCTGCAAATCTTGAGCCCAGCACCATCTCGGCCTTTCCGTCCAGTATGGGTTTGATCAGCTTTTGTATCTCAGTTGAGTTGTACTGCCCGTCCGCGTCGATGTTTACGATAATGTCGGCACCGCTATCGATTGCAGTATTCAATCCCTCCTTGAAGGCCATCGCAAGACCTTTGTTTCTGGAGAAATGGACGATCTTATTAGCCCCTGCTTCCTTTGCCACCTCAACTGTCCTGTCTTTTGAGCCATCATTGATAACGATTATCTCTATCTCATCTATCCCTTCTATTTTTCTGGGTATTTCACTGATGACCTTTCCAATGCAGTCCTCTTCATTGTAGGCAGGGATTGTGATCGCTATTTTAATCGGTTTTTCTTTCTCTATTTCACCCTTTATATGATCGTATCTGCTAATTTGAGACGTTGGTTTTGGTTCCAGGATATCTTCAATGTCAATATCGTACTCTATATCAGGCTCTTTTAATTTCTCCACTATGATACAGGGTTGACCAAATCTTTTGGTGATGTTTATGACTTTGATAAGGTCGTTGTCTGCTAATTCTTTCCTGTTTGTGTCTTTAGGTAGAGGTCTCTCAGAGATCATCAATTCGTAATCACGATCACCAATAATTTTTTCGATATGTGGAATTAGCTTTATTATATTTTTACTCTCATTAGATCCTTGAATCCCCCCTGACCTATCCAACTTTTTTAGCTCTTTTGTTTTCATAAACAGCCCTCGTATGATAATTATGAACTAATAATTATGATCATGATATATATGGATATTCCTCATGTTATATAGTTTTTTCTGAGGGGGACAGACAAAAAGATCATTAGTATTGAAGTTAAATCTTAGAGGGGCTCAATGACAAAAGAACAGGTATTCATAACAGTGATCGGAAAAGACCAGAAAGGAATAATCGCGAGGATCTCAAATGCTGTTTTTGCACATAATATAAATATCGAAGACTTAAATCAGAAAATAATGGGCGGCTATTTTGTCATGACACTGCTTGCCGATATCACTGATTCTCCTATCACTATAACCCAGTTGAAAAAAGAACTTTCAGTAATAGAAGATGAGATGGACTTAAAGATCCAGGTCCAGCATGAGAACATCTTCAAAACCATGCACAGGGTGTAGTACATGGAATATTCTCTTGATGAAGTAATGGAAACAGTCCAGATGACCCTTTATCATAATTTTGACATAAGGACTGTGACCCTGGGGATAAACCTTAAGGATTGTATCAATTCAGATCTTGATATTTTCAAGGAAAACGTATATGACAGGGTGTCTGGCTATGGACGAAGACTTATCCTTGAAGCACAGGAACTTGAAGATAAATACGGTATTCCCATTATCAATAAAAGGATATCAGTAACTCCAGTCTCACTTATCATTGAAGCATGCGCCGAGTCTGATGCTCCTCATCAGATCGCAAAGACCCTTGATAAAGCATCAAAGGATGTGGGAATTGATTTTATCGGAGGCTTCGGCGCGCTTGTCCAGAAAGGCATGACACGGGCGGATGAGCGGCTCATAAACTCGCTCCCTGAAGTCCTCTCAAGTACGGATAGGGTATGTGCTTTCCTGAACGTGGCTTCAACTGTTTCGGGTATGAATATGGATGCTGTGATAAGGCTGGGGAAAATCTTAAAAGAAACAGCAAAAAGAACTGAGAACGGCATCGGATGCGCCAAATTCGTGGTTTTTGCAAATGCGCCTGAGGATAATCCATTCATGGCAGGGGCTTTCCATGGTGTGGGCGAACCTGATTTTTCGCTAAATATCGGGATAAGCGGCCCTGGCGTTGTCCGAAGCGTTGTCGAAAAGAACAGGGACTGCGACCTTACCGAGCTTTCTGAGATCATAAAGCGGACAACATTTAAAATAACAAGAGCCGGGGAGCTGATTGGAAGAGAACTTGCGCAAAATCTTTCTGTACCTTTCGGGATCGTGGATATCTCGCTTGCCTCAACTACAAAGGTAGGAGATTCGGTGGCAGGAATAGTGGAAATGATGGGTGTTGAGAAAATGGGAGCGCCGGGAAGCACTGCTGCACTTGCTCTTCTTATCGATGCAGTGAAAAAAGGCGGCGCTATGGCCTCAGGGAACGTTGGCGGTTTAAGCGGCACTTTCATCCCGGTCAGTGAGGATTCCTGCATGAACGAGGCGGTAAAGGTTGGCGCGCTTTCAATCGAGAAGCTTGAGGCGCTGACAGCAGTTTGCTCTGTCGGGCTTGATATGATCGCAATTCCCGGGGATACAAAGGCAGAGACAATATCAGCAATTATTGCAGATGAACATGCGATAGGAGTGGTCAATAACAAGACGACCGGGGTAAGGTTAATTCCGGTTCCGGGAAAGAAGGCAGGAGATTATGTAAATTTTGGCGGTCTTCTGGGTGAGACCTATGTGATGAACATTAGCACTTTCAGTTCGCATGATTTTATCCTGCGAGGCGGAAGGATGCCAAGCCCTGTTACGAGCATGAGGAATTAGGAAAGAGTTTGATTTTATAGTGCATGGATAATCACGGCAAATTCCCTTCCCCTCTCATCCCATGCTGGCGCTCGATATTCATACGGATCAATATCTCAAATATCTTTTTTACTTCTTCCCCATCCAATCCCCTCTCAGTCGCCAGGTTCGCTACCCTTTCCAGCACCACTTTGTTTTGATCAACATCATTGATCGGCTTACACTCTGCCTTTTTTGCATCAAGCACATCCTTTGCAAGGGCAGTTCGCTGGTCGATAAGACTCAATATCTGTGCATCGATTTTTTCTATCTTTGCCCTTATTTCTATTAGCAGCATGCTTTTCCACCGCTATTATTGACTTTAGTCCTTATCACTTTTCCGCCAAATCGCTCCCATACGGGTTCAAGCTTATCAAGCAACTCAGGACTTCCAAGTGCGGTGTAGGCAGGTCCTGTCCCTGATAAGCTTACTCCATCAATACCCAATTCAAGCGCCATCATCATGGGATCAGTGCTAAATCCCAGGGCTGCGCAGTACAGGAAACCGTTCAGGGTCATGGCCTTCTCGTAATTTCCCGCAATTGCTTCCTTATATGCCATTTCCACCCACTAGACAATAAGCCGTGAACGCAATACATTTGTCCCGGAGCTTAACACTTTTTTTTCGGGGGCCAGTATCAGCACCTGTGAATCCCGCTCTTCTCTTTTGATGAGCTCTTTCTTCTTATTGTCGGTTATCACGAATCCACCAAGCATAGAGGCGCAGGCATCGTCAAAAGCCCCTGTTATGGTGACTTTGGCATCAAGCGCGGCCTGCACACCAATTTTGATCACTTCGAGAGGTTCAAGCTTTTCGCCAAGCGCATCAAGAGTGGCAAGAACAGTTGCATTTGCGGCTGCACTTGAGCTCTTAAGCCCGCTTGCTATGGGTATCTGGGATTTTGTTGCCACTTTGGCACCGGTTTTAGAACCAAAGCGCGAAAGTGTAAGTTCAACACTGCGCTCGATAAGGGTTGTGTCCCCGCCTTCTTCCATGTAGCCGGTTATTTTCTTACCATCGGTAAGTATTACCTCAGCTTCGGTTTTTAAGTCAATACCAAATGCAGCGCCTTTCCATGTGGAAATAGCGTTGATTATTGTTCCTGCTCCATATGCGTAAGCATATCCAGCTTGCTTCATTTATTCACCTGCTCAATCATGCTACGTAAATCTTTTAATTCTATAATAACTTGTTCTTTCTTTAAATCAACAATATTTTCTTCGCGATCATATTTATTTAATAGCCTATTTACATAATCAAGTTCGATTAGAGTGGATTCGAATGATTCTGGGTCAATCATATATTCTCTTAGTTTTTTAATCGAAATAACATCAGCCTCCCCCTTTTCTTTTTCTAGGTTCGGTTCGATACCATTGACTGTAATGACAAAATTATATTTTGAAAAACCGAATGCTCTTGCTATGTTGTGAGCATAAGCTTTTTTCTGCTGTGCATCCCGTTTTCTTAAATCTTGGTAACTTGAAATCGTGTTTTTATATTCTATGAATAAAATAGCTTTTTCTTTCTCGTTCCATAGAATAGCATCATATTCTTTTAGTTGTTTATTCTCCATCGCAACAACATTAAATAATACTGCATCGCACCAATCAAGATTTAAATTGCGCCGCAAATCCTGTTCTGAATCCTTCATATCATGACGTAACTCTAAAGTATAAGGTTCAGCTCTTAATTTCAAGATACGATCTCCATCCTGACAGTTGTAAATACAGGTCCTCTTGTATCTATTTTTTTCTGTAATCCTGTGATATACCGCTGTACTATGGGATCTATCATGATATTGATCTCCGAGGGCACTTTGATGATCCTGGCTCTTATTTCGCAGCCGCTTCCATTCTTTGCAGCTTCCTCTATCTCTTTTGCGCAGCGTGCCGCGAATGCATCAATATATCTTATGCCGGAACTGACACCGTTCTTGAATGCCTCACTCCACTTTGAAGTCCTGGGCAGTCCAAGTATGTCGTTCCTGTAAGAAATGACCTCGTTCATCGCAGCAGGTCCACACAGCTTTGTATTTTCCTCGGGCTCAATGACCTTGACCAGGATATTCTTCCCTGACAACTCCCCTTCCCATGCCGTGAGTTCACAGGGGCTTACGGTATTCCCATACTGCTCACAAGTCCTGACGATCGCAGCCTGTATCTCTTTTCCTGTTTCAGTAACAGGCACATCTTCGACAAATATCATTGATGCTATTTCGCTATCTGACATGACCCAATTGGTCTTGTACTGGAACTGCGGATATGTCAAAGCGCGGACATCCGTAGAATCATGCAGTATCATTGCGAGGCGCTCAACCCCCATCCCCAGGTTCATCACAGGATATGGTATATTGTACTGTGAGAGGGCAGATGGCGAATAAATCCCGAATGTTGCGACTTCAACCCAGCCGTCCTTGTATTTTGTCTTTGAACCCACAAGCTTCGGATGATAGGCAAAAACTTCGGTCTGGGTATCAGGCACATAATATTTACTCCGCTTCTCATCGGGCCTGAAAGTGAAATTAGAAAAACCAAATTGAGACAGAAGCCCCGCAGCCACAGCCTTTCCATCCTCTACGCTGACATTCTCATCCATAATGACACATGATGCCGAATAATATGCCATAAGTCGTGTGGCATCTTCGGCCTGCTCGCGCCTGAATACCCTGTCCACGGAAAAAAGCCGGAGCGGCACTTTCCGGTACTCATACATTTCGCCAAGACTTATGAACCAGCCTGACGTCATATGGCTTCGAAGTGTATTCTGTGAAGATACGGGAACAAGTGACTTGAATTCAGGGAATACATGGTCTATCATTACGGCAACTTTGGAATCCGCAACTTTTAATCCTGAGGCCATTTCGGGAACAAGGTCATCACCTTCAATTTCACCTTTCTTGTAGGAATGAAGGATCAGCCTTATCTTTTCAACGCCCTCATCACCAATGTCTCCCAGGATATTTTTTATCTGGATTATTCTTTCATCGGATATTCCCACGTTTGGTCTTGGGAGGCCACCGATGTAAAAGCAGCGGTCAAGAACTGCAAGAGCTTCGTATCCGAACTGTTTATGGATATCCCTGTCTTCCACTATGATAGGGTTCATGAATTCTTCAAAACCCATTCTCATATAGGCATCGCGAAGGCGCTGGATGGTGTCAAAAACAGGATGCGGTTTACCGTATTTCAGGGACATGCGCGGGTATTTTTCATTGATGCCAAGGGTTGGAACGTATTTTTTTCCTTCGTTCCAGGCTGCGTCAAAATCTCTTTTTGTTGCTTCTTTTATCTCATCGGGATTGAATTTCATGAATAGATATCTCCTACAATTGATGTTCTTATGAACCCGCCTCTCATCATCATATCAACAAGCACAAGCGCCATCATCGCCTCAGCGACTGGCACTATGCGCGGCGGGATGGATGGGTCATGGCGGCCTGTTATCTTTATCCGGGTATCCTTCATAGCCTTAAGGTCTACTGTGCACTGTTCTTTTGAGATCGATGGCGTGGGCTTTACTGCGATCCTGCAAATTATTGGTTCACCATTGCTGATGCCTCCAAGGATACCGCCTGCATTATTTGTAAGAGGCTTTGGTTTACCATCCTGCATTCCGATCGGATCATTCATCTGGCTGCCTCTCATAATTGAACTCTTAAATCCCATGCCTATTTCTATGCCTTTCACAGCGCCTATGCTCATTAATCCCTTTGCAAGTTCAGCGCTGAGCTTATCAAATACCGACTCACCCACGCCAGAAGGGACTCCAAGGCCAATAATTTCAACGATCCCGCCTACACTATCGCCTTCGCTTCTGGCGGCATGGATCATTGCTTCCATTTGCAATGCAGCATCCATATCCGCACACCTGACAGGGTTTTTCTCCGTATTTTCACGGATTTGTTCAACATCCACAGTCTTTGCGCGAATACCCCCGATTTCAACTACATGACCTAACACTTCAACGCCATTCATACCAAGGATTTTCTTTGCAATGGCGCCGGCTGCAACACGTCCTATTGTTTCACGCGCTGATGACCTTCCTCCTCCTCGCCAATCGCGGGATCCATACTTTAATTCATAAGTAAGATCCGCATGTCCCGGCCGCGGAGTATCACGAAGAGCCTCATATTTGCTTGAATCGACATCATTATTTCGCACAAGTATCGATATCGGCGCCCCTGTGGTATGCCCCAGAAATATTCCTGATAATATCTCTGCTTTATCATCTTCTTTGCGCGGGGTTGTTATACCGCTTTGCCCTGGACGCCTGCGGTTTAATTCCTTCTGGATATCAGACTCATCAAGTAAAAGGCCGGCGGGGCAGCCGTCAACGACAACACCTACGGCAGGGCCGTGGCTCTCACCCCATGTTGTCATCCGAAAAAGTGTACCAAAAGTATTTCCAGACATGCGCTTTAATTTAGTATTATTGTTTATATATGTGTTTGGAAAACATGATAGATATATTCATTGATGATGAAAAATGCACAGGATGCGGGGAATGTATAAGGGTTTGCCCGAAAGGGCCAAGGATTTACAGGCTTGTTGAGAAAAATGGTAAAACTGTGGCAGAAGTCGTGGATAAAAGTTTCTGTATCGGATGCACAACATGCATAACATACTGCATGCCAAAGGCGATCCAGCTTGAGCGAGGATGGTAAACATCAACATCAAATCGCGCCCAGGCTCTTGTTCCGTTCCATCGTTAATTATGTGTAACAACTCCGGTTATAGTTCCTGTCGGCTTCTTAACAAGTTCAATATCCTGCATAACAACAGCGCTTGAAGTTGTTGAGATTGTGGTACTATTCGAATAATATTTCGGACCGGATTCAACCGTAAGATCATATGTACCATCAGGAACAGCAAGCGAATAGAATCCTGATGCATCAGTAGTTGTTGAAATGCTGGTGTTGGTGAATATGTTCACACCGATGATACCTGCTTTAGTGACGCTGTCAAGTACTGTACCATTGATATATCTCACCAATGGAAGTATATTAGAAAATCTGTTGATATTTACACTTCCATTAATTACATTAACAGGTACGTAATTCCCGGCCTGATCAACAATCTGTACATTGGAAAGATATATTCCGGTCTGTTCTTGCGAACCTATAGTAGTAAAGTTGATAATCATAAATGTTCCGGGAGTGGATACTTTATAAGGACCAAGAATAGCGCTGTAAACATTTATTGATGTAACATCTGAATTATTTAATATAACCTTGTTGAATAATGTACCGGCTCCGGTTTGTTTAAAAAACTCTCCTTCTATGACATTATTTAAGGAAAGCATGGAATTGTTAAATTCGACATTTAACTGCCAACCGGCAATTTCTGCACCAGAAGGGTCAATAGATACATTCAAATTAAATATGTCACCTTGAATTACTGTCTGGTTCACTGGACTGATCTTTACTTCAGCGGCAGATACCTGGTTAATGATAAATGTTAATATGACTAAAATTATTATGTATTTGATATTGTTTTTCACATTATATAATTTTAATGAACATAGATATCAATTTCATGGCCTTAAAATATGTGTGAGTCAAATAAAAAAAGCTAAGTACGGTCTTAACATGGATAGCCCTGATGCTCTCACTAACTCTAACAGGACTGAAACTAAAAAATCCGCTACTTCTTGCAGCAGGGGTCATGGGGACAACAGGCAGCTCACTAAAGCGGATCGCGGATAATGGAGCAGCCGCAGTCGTCACAAAATCCCTGGGGGTCGAGCCAAAAACCGGGCACGCTAATCCGAGCATGGTTGAAGTTGATTGCGGTTACCTGAACGCAATGGGTCTTCCAAATCCTTCTTATAAGAATTTCCAGCAGGAAATTGATATTGCGCAGGATTCGGGTGTGCCCGTAATCGCAAGTATTTTCGGGGGATGCGCTCTTGATTTTTTAGAAATAGCAGGAACACTGGATGCTGATGCGTTTGAGCTGAACGTAAGCTGTCCGCATGCTCACGGGTTTGGCGCCGATATCGGTACGGACCCGGCTCTTGTGGAAGATATCACGGCGGCAGTAAAAACTGCAACTGATGCGCCGGTCTGGGTAAAATTAACGCCCAATGTCACAGATATAAAAATTATTGGACTGGCAGCCCAGAGAGGGGGGGCTGATGCAGTTGTTGCGATAAATACTGTGAGGGGGATGGCAATAGATATCGAAAGTGGTTATCCTGTACTGGGAAACAGGTTCGGGGGACTTTCCGGGCGCGCAATAAAGCCAGCTGCAATAAAGTGTGTTTATGATCTTTATGATGCTCTTGATATACCCGTGATTGGCGTTGGCGGGATATCTGACTGGAAGGATGCAGTGGAATTCATAATGGCAGGAGCCCTTGCAGTCGAAATTGGCTCTGCTGTCGGGAATAACATCAATATTTTCAAATATATATCAAAGGATATGGAAGCATTCCTGGCGGAAAAAGAATGGACATTCAATGAAATCTATGGGATGGCGCATAAAATATGAAACCTGTGAATGCCGTGATAACAAAGGTAGTGGAAGAAACGCCAACGGTAAGGACTTTTTTCTTTGACACTTCTTTTAAACCGGAGCCTGGCCAGTTCGTGATGGCGTGGATACGCGGTGTGGATGAAATCCCGATGGCGCTCTCATATAATAATGCGATAACTGTCCAGAAAGTAGGGACTGCAACATCAGCATTGTTCAAACTTGGTGAAGGCGACTCAATTGGCATCCGCGGACCTTCTGGTAACGGCTTTGAATTAAAGGGAGATCATATTTTGCTGATTGCAGGCGGGGTTGGGGCTGCACCGCTTTCGCCTCTTGCTGAAAAAGCAAGTTCACAGGGAATAAAAGTCACAACGCTACTTGGCGCAAAAACAAAGGAAGAACTGGTATTCAGGGAACGCTTTGAAGCCGCAGGATCGGTGATGATCGCGACAGATGACGGATCAGAAGGAATACATGGATATGTGACCCAATTGATCCCGGAGCAGGAAAGTTATGACCGGATATATTGCTGCGGCCCTGAAATCATGATGAAAAAAGTCCTTGATAAAGTCGAGCCTGGAAAAGCACAATTCAGCCTCCACCGCTATATCAAATGCGGCATCGGGATTTGTGGGGCATGCTGTGTGGATGGCCTGCGTGTATGCAAGGATGGGCCTGTGTTCGGAGGGGAGGTTTTAAAGAACAGCGAGTTCGGGGTTTACAGGAGAAATGAGTGTGGGGAGAGGGTGAGGGTATAAGGAAATAGGTACCACCGTTCAAATTTGGAACAAAGGTGAACATTTGGCCACTCAAAGAAAAGTCTGAGGATATTGACTTTGTTATTTTCAGTAATTCTATGTGAATCCGGAACTTACAGATAAAGCGATCCGGAGTTTTAAAGACGAAGAGGAATTCATGAATGATAATAATCTACTGGATGGAAAAGTGAATTGGGACTCATGGGTAGATCAGAGCTTCTTAGATTCGGTATTGAAAGAATCAAATAAAAAATAAATTTAAACAATAAAAAAATACATTTTTTCTGGGACTAAAGAGAACTCCTGAAAATGATATTTTAATTACATTAAAAAATTATTTACCCACCACCTCCGGCTTTATAATATTCAACCCATACAGGCTCTGTCGAGCATCCTGAAAATAAAAGCGTTCTTGAAGAACTTTTTCTTCTTTTAGTCTGTTAAGGGCATATCTTACTGTTCTTGCCGGAAGATAGGTTTGCTTCGCAATATCTTTCTGTGTTATGAATCCACTGGATTCAAGCACCTTAAAAACAAGTTTTGCTGAAGGTGGTAAATGTTCTATCTTCGATTGTTCAATTTGTTGGCCATTGTTGGCAAAGACGATTCCTCATTGGTTCATCACCAATCTTAAATTCGAATTAATATAATATAAGGCTATTCATTCAAGCAAGTATTGTCCATATTCTACTACTTTTTTATAGAGTTGAATAGGATGTGGAGATAACCCCCTTATCTGAACACATCGCCCACTCAATTATGGTTATCCCAAAATAACCAGTTAGCATAAGCCTTTATTTTGCCCCAAATCCGCCGCGAAGGAACCTTTGCAGGTCTTCGTCCTCGTCATTCTCCTGCTTTTTGTTTGTTATCTCTTCATTAGTTTTCATGTTTTTACCTTTTCCATTTTCATTATCTCAACAAAGTCTCCTCGATCGTAAATGAACCCGTACCGCAAGTCCACGCATGAAACCATCGCAATCCCGCGAATGAAATCAGCGCTTTTTAACTGTATTGGATGTTTGCAATTAGGGCATTTATACCGTTTTATGTTTTCTTTATCAGGGACAAAGTAAATCCCTTCTTTCGTGTTGTGTCATTTTATCACATTGAGTTCAATAATTGTCATATATATTTAAATCTTGTAATCAGGCCATATTTGGTTGATCAATATTGTTTTCAGAAGGAATAAGGCAAATATCTCCTGTTTATACATGAATATATAATATGGCACTGTTCCATTTTCCAGTGATTTTTAAGACCAGATTGACACGGGCTAATGCAGAATTTAAGGCAGTAGATGCGTAAATTAGTGAAATCTGCGTCCAAGATAATTACTGGGATAACTGGATTTTAGGATTGTGCCATATAATATACAAATAAAATAGGAAGTGATATAATATGTCAAACCAAAGAAGGGATCGTTTTTGCCTTTACTGGTAAAAACCTTAATAATGAACTGCAGGACCTGGATGGTTCGCAAGGTATAGCTGAAGGTGAAGACACAGAGAAAATATCAGTACCTTCATATGAACAATACGCAAAGGGAAAATTAAGACAACAAGAACACCAGAAAATAAGGATCGGGCTTGAGAGATTAAATCGTTCTCTCGCATTAATAGAAGGCAGCTGGCAGCGTACGAACAGGCGCAACACGTTATATGAACTTGAAAATATACTGAAAAGGCAGCATGAAGAAGTCAAATGGGAAATTGAGGCGGGCAGTAAGGAAATATAATGAATGAAGATGTATTTATTCGAAAAACCACTAATTACAGGATCTGGATAGATGAGACCGGGATCGGGCGCATCCGTATCCTGAAAAGGATCAATTTCAAGACCCTTGCTTCCCTTTTCGAAGAACTGCACGGTGAGATTAAGAAGAGAATTAATGAGGGAAAGGTCCATATTGTGTTCTATATATCAAAATCCCTGTATGAAGAAATGTCGGTCAATGCAAAAGATTTCCTTGGCTTTTGTCAATCCTGCATGGGTATCAAGTTCGAACTTGTCTTAATAGGGTTGTAACTTTTAGTATTGGAAATTTCCAATTATCCTATTATTTTTACTACCGCCGGAATATTCGCGTCAATTTCTGCCTCTTTATGTGATTATAAATATTCACCAGTATATTCTTTTTATGGCGATTAATATGATTGAAGAAATATGCAGCCGAAGAAATATTCCTCCCAGGATGAAAACCGGGAACAAAAAACAGGAAAATGACATTGAATTTGACCAGATAGTCAAATTCCTGAATGCTCAGAAGGCAGTAATGGATCATGCAGGCTTGAATTAACCAGATCAAGATTTTTTTTGCCGCAATCATTCAGTTTTTTGAACCATCGGGGCAATTCCAGTCCTCAGCTTCAATTTTTATATAATATAGTGCCTAATTTTTCGGAAATTTAGGATTTTATCGCATTCTCCCATAAATTTTACTTTAACTCAAGGTGTATCTTCACAGCTTTCTCGATCTCTTTCAAGATCGCCTCAGGTATTGTCCCGATTAGCTCCCGAAGCCTTTTTTTATCCACAGTTCTTATCTGATTTGCCTTTACTCTGGAATCAGCGGGCATATTTGCGATGCCTTTCTTCAGGAGGACTTCAAAAGGATACACCTTCCCCACGCTTGAAGTAACAGGAAGAACTGTAACAGTATCTGCAAATTCATTGTTAATGTTATTTGAGATCACGACAGCAGGTCTTGTTTTTCCTATCTCTGAACCCTCTATCGGGTCAAGTCTGATCCAATAGACATCGCCTCTTTTAATCAATTCCATCTCCTGATGTTGTATCCCATTCAAGAGAAATTTCTGTGTCCTCCTTTTTTCTAACCTTATATCCTTCACTCAATTCTTTTATAAGATTGTCTTTTTCTTCTCTCTCAAATCGCTCCCTGATCGCTTCAGCAATAAAGCTGGATTTGTTTTTCACATTTTTTAGTATTTCTGCGATTTCCAGAGGTAAAGTAATATTCATCCTGACTGTATTCATTATACACCTTAATTGAAGTATTATTAGTATGTATATTTGATGTGTCAGATAAACGTTTCGATAAAAACATAATATTTTTTGCCGCAATCATTCTGCTCTTGTAATCATCCCAACAATTATCGCCTGTTTCTGTGCATTCTTATATGTTCCTGCTTATTTGCAGTTGCTTATTTGTCTTAAGCAGGTGAATCAAACATGAATCTAAGAAGGAATCGTCTTTGCTGTTATCGGATATGATGACAGTAATTTAATGGATCGATCTAAAAAAATACTGCGGAATTTCTACTTATCCGGCATTTCCTGCATAAACAGAAAATAATTTTGAACAATTCGAGGTGGAACTAATGAAAACAAAATTTATAATAATAATTTTAATTACAATATTAACAGGCGCATTATTATCAGGCTGCGTCGATAATCCAGAGACTGGGGGTCAGACCACGCCTACTGCCGCTGTCACTACAGCACCAGCATCATCCACAGTTGTCCAGACAGCAGTAAGCACAAAGGAACCTGAAGGGACAATCCGCATTTCCGGGGCATTTGCACTATATCCCATGGTTGTTAAATGGAGCGATGAATACAAGAAACTGCATCCAAAAGTGAACTTTGACATAGGCTCCGGAGGCGCAGGCAAGGGCATGACCGATGCTCTTGGAGGTCTTGTTGATATTGGCATGGTCTCAAGAGCGATCACACCTGTCGAAGAGGAAAAAGGCGCATACTGGGTAGCTGTGACCAAAGATGCTATGGTACCCACAGCCAATAAAAACAATCCTGTGCTTACAACACTCAAAACAAACGGAATAAAAAGAGAGATATTTGAAAAGATATTCATCAATGCATCCATATCAACATGGGGTCAGGCAACAGGAACAGGCGCAGCCGATAAGCTAAACGTGTACACGCGGTCGGATGCTTGCGGTGCAGGCGAAGCCTGGGCACTTTACCTGGGTAATTACAGGCAGGAAAAACTCAAAGGGTTGGGCGTGAACGGTGACCCCGGAATTGCCGAAGCAGTGAGGAAGGACAAACTTGGGATCGGTTATAACAACATAAATTTCGCATACGACGTAAATACCAGGAAGCCTGTAGATGGTATTGAAATAATACCTATTGATGTGAACTGGAATGGCATGATAGATCCTGAAGAGAACTTCTACGGGACACTGGATGAACTCACCAATGCGATCAGTACTGGCAAGTACCCGGAACCACCTGCAAAAGACCTTCACTATGTCACAAGAGGCAAGCCCACAGGTATTGTGCAGGATTTCATCAAATGGACCCTTACTGACGGACAGAAGTACATTCCTGAATCAGGATATATAACATTATCAGGGGAAAAGATCGAGGCAGGTCTGAAGAAAGTTGATTAACAGCAGCATGAACACAAGAAGATTAAAAGACGTACTTTCAAGCAGGCTAATGCTTGCTGCAACTGTATTTGCCTTCCTGTTATTATTTTTCATGGCAGCCGGTCTTTTTTTCAGGGCAAGTCCGATATTGATAACAGTTCCCATATCCGATCTATTGTTCTCAATAGAATGGAGCCCGTTTTCAGGAAAATTCGGGTTCTACCCATTTATCATGGGAACATTATGGGTAACAGTTCTTGCGACTGTAATAGCGATTCCCGTCAGCCTCTTAAGTTCCATATACCTTTCAGAATACGCAAGTAATGGTCTCAGGGAAATGGTTATGCCGCTTGTAGACCTGCTCGCAGGCATACCCTCTGTGGTATATGGCCTCTTTGGCGTCCTTGCAGTCGTACCTTTCATTAATGATACCCTTGCTCCTGCCATGGGCGCGGAAACAATAGGGGGATACAGTATCCTTGCAGGAGGGATCGTGCTTTCCATTATGGTTTTCCCCATCATCATATCGGTTACAGGCGAGGTCATGAGAAGAGTATCCGGGGAACTAAGGGAAGTTTCCCTGTCTCTTGGAGCTACGAAATGGCAGACCATAAAACACGTGGTCCTCCGGAAAGCAAGACCCGGGATCATCGCAGCTATCGTTCTGGGTTTTTCACGGGCATTCGGGGAAACCATGGCAGTACTGATGGTCGTGGGGAACGTGGCAAAAGTACCATCATCAATTTTTGATCCCGCCTATCCTTTGCCTGCCCTGATAGCCAATACCTATGGCGAAATGATGTCAATTGATCTCTACGATTCTGCCATCCTTCTTGCAGCTCTCATACTTCTGCTTGTAGTCCTGATATGCAATGTAATTGCAAGAATTATTCTTGTGAGAATAGAACGGGGTATTATATAATGGAATTTAGAAGGATCGAAGAGTCGATTTTCAAGGCATTGATGATCTTATCTCTTGTATTTGTGATTGGAAGTCTTCTTTTTGTTGTCGGTGTGATCCTGTGGAGAGGGCTGCCAGTGTTGAGTTTTGATATGATCACAAAGACCGGTGAGGGAGGATATTTACTGGGGAAAGGCGGAGGGATCCTGAATGCCATCGTTGGTTCGCTTTATCTTGCGGCTGGCGGTACTATACTGGCATTTTTCCTCAGTATCGCAATCGCCTTCTATCTCCAGAAAGAGTATTCCGGAGGTACAAGACTATCGGGCCTGACAAGGCTCTCACTGGATATCCTCTGGGGCACACCCTCTATTGTCTACGGGGCATTCGGATACATTGTTTTGATATATTTTCATATCAGGGCATCCCTTCTTGGAGGTATAATTGTTCTTGCACTTCTGGAAATCCCCATAATGACAAGGGCAATGGAAGAGGTTCTAAAGATGGTGCCAGGTGACCTGAAAGAGACGGCATATTCACTTGGAGCCACAAGGTTTGAGACCACATTGAAAGTTGTGGGAAAACAGGCCCTTCCAGGATTATTGACAGGCGTACTGATGGCTTTCGGAAGAGGGATCGGGGATGCAGCATCGATACTCTTCACGGCAGGATATACGGATCGCATTCCGGGAACTCTATTCGATGCCACTGCATCTTTGCCCATAGCAATATTTTCCCAGCTCAGTACACCTTTACCACAGGTGCAGCAGAAAGCATACGCATCAGCAGTAATACTTCTGGTCATCGTCCTTGTCATCAGCATAATTACAAGACTTCTTGCAAAAAAATATACCAGGTTCATAATAAAATAGGTAGACAAAATGACAGAAACCCAGATCAGTATTCAGAATCTTAACGTAACTTACAACGGGAATCACGCACTAAAGAACATTTCCGTGGAAATACCAAAAAAGCAGATAACTGCCATCATTGGCCCCTCAGGTTGCGGTAAATCCACGATGCTAAAGTGCATGAACAGGCTCATAGATATGACAGATAATGTTACTTTTTCAGGAAAGATCATTATCGATAACGAGGATGTCTTTGATAAAAAAACAGATATCATTAACATCAGGAAAAAACTTGGTCTGCTGGCCCAGAAACCAACACCTCTTCCAATGTCAATATATGAGAACGTGGCTTTCGGCCCGAGAATTCATGGGGTAAAGAAAAAGCTTGTGCTTGATGAGACTGTGCAAAAGTGCCTGGCAATTACAGGTCTGTGGGAAGAAGTGAAGGACAGGTTGAATTCCCCAGCCTCTCAACTCTCTATTGGCCAGCAGCAAAGGTTGTGCCTTGCGCGCGGCCTTGCTGTTGAGCCTGAAATTATTCTTTGCGATGAGCCTACATCTGCCCTTGACCCGGTCTCATCGCAGCATATTGAGCAGCAGCTTTTGAAACTCAGGAAGGATTATACTATCGTGATAGTAACCCACAATATCCACCAGGCAATGAGGCTTGCTGATTATGTAATTCATCTTTATCTCGGGGAGCTTGTGGAACATGGACCTGCAAACGATGTGTTTGAGAACCCGAAGGAAGAAAGGACCCGGGCTTATATTAACGGGACTATGTTTTCTGACCTGAAAATTGATAAAGAGGTCGATCTTAAAGGAAATATATGCCCATATAATTTTGTCCTGGCAAAACAGGCGCTGCATGAGCTTTCAAAGGGAAAGGTCCTTAAGCTGGTCGTGGATGATCCCCTGGCGGTCACAGAGGTCCCAAGAGGTATGGAAGCTGACGGGCATAAGGTAATGAGCGTGAAACAGATAAATAAAACTGATTGGGAGGTAGTGATACAGAAAAAAGAATGATTAGATCATTCTCTGGCAGCTTCTCTTACTATATCACTCGCGCTCAGTATCCCGATAGGCCTGTGGGATGCTCCTACTCCACCCTCTGAAAAGACAAGTAACCTGTGAATATGCTTTTTTCCCATGATACCTGCCGCTTCGGTCAATGTGGATGTCGGTTTTACGAATTCCAGATTGTGGGTCATGATATTTTCAGCATTCATTTTCTCCCAGTTACCTTTTCCAATGATTTTCAATATATCCGTATCCGATATGACACCCATAGCTTCACCAACATTATCTATGACTACGACAGATGAGATTCTTTTTCGGCTAATCAAATCTGCAATATGCTTTACGGGGGCATTCATCGGGACTGTTACAACATCCCGTGTCATTATATCTCTTGATAATCTATTTTGAATTCTCATTTTTTATTCCTTCTTCGACATTTAACTCTTATCGTTCCTTTGATATATAATTAATTGATATGATTAATAATAATTAATGATTAATAATTATTTCATTTAAGGATCAGGAAAAATGATGATATCCCTGAAAAACAAATAGTTTATATATAAAGTATTATATTTTAGAGTCCGATGGTGCAATCAAAATCAATTCTCAATAAAAGCACAGATTATCAGTGGAGACCAGATACTTGAGGAGAAATCATTTGTTCTTGAAAACCTCGGTGCGCATGTTGAATTTTCGAATTCAACTCAGTTAGATTATGGTACTAAATAATTGAGCTGCAATTCTCATGTATAATATTTTTTCCCGGTAGAACCAATCCTCTTCTGTACATTTTTCCATGACTCCGTTATCAGGAAACTTTCCTCCATATTCCCGACCATTCTCTCAAACTTATTCATGGGAGCCGCAAATGTCAGTTCATCCGCGGAAACATAGGGGCGTGCTGAAACATCGAACATCCCGATAATTCCTTTCGGGCTGTCCGAATCCTTTTCAAGATAAGGATTCTGGACAATAGAAGCGCATCCTGAGCCAAATGGCGCAATGACCCCGTTGGGCCCGGATTCATCAAATCCGCATAGAGTGAAAAGTCCTGACATGACATCAGGTCTGGCAAAAAAGATCACCACAGCCGGATTATCCGATTCTTCAAGCATATCCCATCTTTTAAAAACAATATACTTTGCAGGCGCCTTGAAAACAGGCTGCTTATTCATCAGTTCCTTTACAAGTTCGGGGGATTTCTTGTACCGTTCACCTTCCATTTGCCCGGG
>CABMCA010000096.1 GCA_902384525.1 uncultured archaeon | reverse complement strand
CCACCCCCCCCCCCCCCCCCACTGCTTCTCCTGCTCCTAACGTCACCGCCGATCCCTCTTCTACTCCATCTCCTACCGTGTCATCCGATCCGACTTCTACTCCAGCTCCTACCGTGACACCCGATCCAACTGCTACTCCAGCACCTATCGTGACACCCAAACTGACAACCCTGGGTATAAACAAGGGGAAAAAGAACTGATAATGAAGTCTAATCCAGAAATGTCAAACATACAAGTAAGAATGAGGCTGCAAATTACGGTATAAAATATTTGAAAACTCAAATAAACACAAAAAATCGTCGATTTGTTTATAACCCCCGATTACTGTTACAACTCTCTCATGCTCCACTGCAAAAAAGGAGGAATGACTGAATGGAAATAATAGAAATTAAATGTGAAAATTGTGAAAAAAAGATTTATGTTAGAAAAGATTGTGCCAAAGAAAAGATGTTCTGTACTCTCAGGTGCATGGATTCGTTTCGTGAACTTCATCCTTATGTCAAATAGGCAACTGAAGAAGGTTTTTCACTTTGTGACAGTCATCATTTTACATTTCCCCTTTTTTCTCTTTTACTTTCTGCACAAGGTCAAAAATTTTATCAACATTTTCCCCGACAACGCACAGGGTGATTGAGCCTTCTCCACCATTTATCCCGCCTGCTCCGATTGGAAAAGCATCCTCGGCGCCAAGGAGTATCAACGCTTCAACTTCAGTAATAACTTCACCGAACAGCGGCATCATGCCAACCGGTAGCCCCATGGCTTTACTGCAGCGCTGAATACCGATAACTTTTGATATCTCTATTACTGAATATGGAATTGATTTTTCAAGACCAACAGGGATTACAAGATTAATGCCTCTTGCCATTACAATACCCATGAAACCCCCTGTCGTTCCGCCAACCGGATTTGCCATCATGACACCAGCAACCCCATCAGGGTCAAGTGCATTTGCGCCCTTGATGACAACATCCTGCGATGTCATTTCATTAAGGATTGTATCAGCATTCACTTCTTTCCCATCTTTAAGGGCAATTACAGGCAGGCGCATATCATTCGGGACAACAGAGGCAATTTCACCAATGTATCCTGCTGCATATCTGGAATGATCGATCTTTTTACCTGTAAGTTCTTCTGCAATATAGGCATTGGTTGTTCCAAGGGTAATCAATATAATTCCTTTCTTCAGCACTTGCTGGATAACAGGGAGGTTTTTTACTCCCATTGCTATGATCCTTTTCGATTCCGGGGGTGTAAGTGTGATCTGTATTTGTTTCATGATATTTCACCATTAATTATTACTTTTTACCATTAATTATTTCCTATGGTATAAAAAATCAATATATGTTTCAGAATATACCCCTTTCTTCTTTGAGTTAAAACGCTGATTTTATACAACTGGTTTGGCCTGATAGTTATTATCATGATTATTAAAATTTTAATAGATAAATTTAAATAAGAATATAACCAAACTTGGATATGTGTGTCAAACCCGACGTGTTGGATTCACGGCAAATTGAGGAAAGTAAGGAAGAAGCCAACAAATCGAGGAAGTATGAAAAATACAGATAAAAGGAGGTTTCAAATATGGGAATATGGGCATGGATCCAACCTGTGGATAGGATATGGAAGGTAGTTTCAGATATTGAAAAAGGAACACTTCACGTTTATAATGAGAAAAACGAGTTGATTTTAGATCAAAAAGGAATGACTAAAGAAGAAGTCTCTTTCATAGAGGATAATTTTCTTCAGGTAGTTGCCACAAATCTTAATGCGGATAAAATGAGCCCGCCTCAGATCACTGAAGTTAAAGTAGAAAGGCCAGTCCGTGAGTTTAATTATATGTATTCGTGAGATGCCAATTTTATCTGTGTACTTAATGATTTCAAAACGCTGTCCCTGATGATATTGGCTTCAGGGCCTGTCCGTATCCTGGGGCGCGTCAATTTAACATCGAATATATCTTTAACCTTACCAGGGCGGGCTGACATGACAACGACCCTGTCTCCGAGATAAACCGCTTCATCAACACTATGGGTAACAAAAAGCACACTTATGTGTTCTGTCTCCCATATCCTGAGTAATTCTCCCTGCATAAGATTTCTTGTTTGTGCATCAAGCGCCCCGAAAGGCTCATCCATCAATAGCAGCTTCGGATTATTTGCATAAGCCCGGGCTATCCCCACTCTCTGTTTCATTCCCCCTGACAATTCATTGGGGTAATGGTTCTCAAACCCGCTCAAACCTACAAGGTCGATATAGTGTTTTGAGATACTTTCACATTCCGTTTTAGTCATTCCTTTTACCTGGGGTCCGAATTCGATATTCTCTTTCACAGTTCTCCAGGGGAATAATGCGTATTCCTGGAACACAAAACCACATTCCTTATTTACCCCGTTTATTTTTTTACCATCAAGGGATATAATCCCATCGTCCGGCGCAACAAGCCCTGCTACAAGGCGAAGTACTGTTGTTTTTCCGCATCCACTGGGGCCAAGAAGGCATACAAATTCCCCATCCTCAACCTCAAAATTTACATCCAGAAGCGCCTGGAAATTATTGAATTTCTTGGAAACCGAGCTAAGGACTAATCTACCCAATTTATGAACCTCCTCTGTAAAAGAAGTATGCTTATATTCATTATATATCCGATCACGCCTATTACTATCATTCCTGCCACCATTTCCGAATAGCGGCCAAGGTCTCCCATGTTCCAGATAAAATAACCAAGGCCAACAGGACTCTTGATAACCATCTCAGCTGCCACAATTGCCATCCATCCCACACCAAGGCCGATCCTCAATCCGGTCATAATGGATGGAAGCGCAGAAGGAATAACCACTTTTTTTACGATCATTGATTCTGAGGCCCCGAGTGTTTTTGCAGCATCGATAAGTCGTGTGTCTGTTGATCTTACTCCCTGGATTGTGTTAAGGATAATTGGGAAAACCACACCAATAAAAACAATAAATATCGACCCTCCTGATACGAAAATGAATATTGATAGCGGTATCCATGCCATAGGAGGCATATTGCGAATGATTTCAATTATAGGATTAAATAAATTTCCGAGAAATTTTGAATATCCTACACCAATACCCACAGGTACTCCAATGATAAATGCAATTATCCCGCCTTCGATCACCCGTACAAGACTTGCGTAAACGTGGTTAATTATACCATAAGTGAAGGACGGACCGTATATTCTGGTGAACATCGAACCAACAAGCGCATACCATGTTTCAACAGGTGTGGGAATGTCCCTGAGGCGAATGAAAGGAATATTGAAAATATCATTCCTTGCAAGTATCACCAGTATTTGCCAGACAAGAGTAAAAACGATAAGGGAAAGGATGTTTATTAACAATCCTCTTTTCCCGGTCTCGAATTTCATCAATAGCTGACCTTAAGTCCTTCCTTATCGGCCTCCATGAGGAAAAGAACATGCTGTATTGTCCCCTGTCCCGGGAATCCAACGGTCTTTCCTTGCAGGTCCTTCATTGAAGTTACGTTGTTGGCAACAACGATAACCGACCCTTCATTATTCATCCCGGCGATAACACCGACTTTTGTATCATTATTAGAAAAATCATTGCTATTGATCCGGTGAATAATTACCGGGGGTATTCCCAGACTCCCGACATCAACCGTATTTCCTTTAAAGCCTTGTTGCATTTCAAAAGCGCCATTCTGGAATGGGGCGCCTTCGGCTATAACAATATTTATTCCTAAATCCCTGTAATATCCTTTTTGCCATCCTACATAGAATGGAAGTTCATGGATATCATTTACAAGATAAGCATATCGAATGTTTACCGGTTCTTTCAATGCAATTTTGGAACTATTTTCATCTTTATTATTGACCGCCCACTCGACATAATTGTTAGTTACGAGCGAATTGGCATAATCTGAAGAATTCTTGTATCCTGACATGTTCCATTTTGTCATGTCAAATATTCCAAAATCCTGTATACGCTGGATAAATGTAGTTGTTGCAGTCACGTTTGTATTGTAAACGAATTCAACATCAGCAAGGCTCAGGTTCGCAGCTACCTGATCTGTCATTCCACCAAATTGCATTGTATAATTTATCAATTGTTCATGGTCAGGTGAATCGCTCTGCTTTGCATTATTGATATATTCGACAGATTTTAACTGCACAAGTGCCATGCGCTTCAGGATCTCGTCAGAATTATTAGTCTTCTTATACCAGTCGTCATCATAGGCTACAACACAGCAGGGATGATCAGTCCATATTTTTCCTGAAAATATCAGGTTTTTTCCATACCCTTTGGTTACAGCAATTGCAGGATAAGGTTCCCACATAATGAATCCGGCAATTTCACCAGTCCCCAGTCTCTGTATCATTTCCTGTCCGCTCATTTTCACAAGGTTAATAGGCTCACTGACTTGAGGAGTTTTTTTACTTTCAAGACATCCGGCTACAAAAATTGCTACAATGATAAGAAACAAGATCTTCATCAAATTTTTCATAATTTACCTCAATAATATTCAATCAACTATTAATCAATATATACATTCAAATATCGCTATTTAATGGTTTCCGTTTTTTTGCCAGATAATCCTTATAAAAACGGAGAATTTGAGGAGCAGCATGAAATAGGAATGGTGGTGGTTAAAAAATTTTGCCATGCTGCTGTCCTCCAGGCTCTACATAACTTTTGGAGAGAATAAATAGAATAGGCCATTCTCAAAATTTGAGAACAAGTCTTTATTATTTTGTTATTTCGTCATTCGCGTGAGCAAGCCTTTTCCATAATCTGATTATCTTATCACTACGGTCTTCCTTCTTAAAGTCCACAGAGAATATCCCATCATGAATATGTACCGTTGCCTCACGGATCGCGCAGCGGTAATATTTCTCCTCATTGCCTGAAAGATTGATAATACTTTTAACGTGCTTTACAAGACCCGTATTTTCCATGAGCTTGAGCTTTCTATATACAGTTGCAAGAGGTATGTCAAGCTCCTGGCTCAATTGGTTGGCCGAACATTCCTTTTTTGATGTTAGCGACAATATCGTCTGAGAGTACTTGTTTGCAAGTAGCTCAAAAAACATCTCATCGCCAGGATTTGAGTTCATTTCATTTCAGTTAGCTTTTTTTACTGCTATTATTAATGCCATTAGTCCCAGGATATCAAAAATATTTGCAAGCAATTTATCCATGCGCGCATCATCCACATAATAAATGGTTGAGAATAGATTTCCAATCGTTATGAGAGTAAATCCTAATGTAAGATAAAACATATCAGAAGTTCTTGTTTTCAAAAACGCTCGCATCGCAATGATAATTAAAACCAGACCTACGAGAAAACGAGCTGCTCCAATCAGGTTATCTATCAAGTGTTGAACCATAATATTCAAACCATTAATTGTTAATACAAATATAATAACTTCTGCCATTATCAATTTCTGAGAATGGATACTATAATTTATCCTTTGAAAACGCAGTAAAAAATAACTATTTTGTACATAAATAATGGTAAGTTCATAGAGATGAGGTGATGAAAACGAAAGAAGATATACAGGCACTCAATAAGCAGGCACTATTGTATTCAAAAGACCTTGAAGCAATAATTGAGGAAATGCACAGGGTAATAATCGGGCAGGATAATGTCCTTGAAAAACTTATTCTTGCTCTGGTTGCGGATGGTCATGTGCTCCTTGAAGGTATGCCGGGTCTTGCAAAGACACTGATGATAAAAACATTATCAGATACAATAGAGGCATCTTTTAAACGAATACAATTCACCCCCGACCTTCTCCCCGCTGATATTATCGGGACACGGATATATAACCAGAATACCTGCCAGTTTTCAACACGAAAAGGCCCGATATTTGCACATTTTATTCTTGCTGATGAGATAAACAGGGCTCCTCCTAAAGTACAGAGCGCTCTCCTTGAAGCCATGCAGGAAAAGCAGGTCACTATCTCGGATGAGAGCCATCAACTTGAAAAACCCTTCCTTGTAATGGCTACCCAGAATCCTGTCGAGACACAGGGAACATACGAATTACCTGAAGCCCAGGTTGACCGCTTCATGTTCAAGATAATACTTGATTATCCTACCCAGAAGCAGGAGCAGGAAATCATGAAAATGGTCTCAGGTGAGGGTTTATCAAAAATTGGAAGGATCATTGCCCCTTCAAGGATAATCGAGATCCAGAATTTCAATCATAGCATCTATCTGGATGAAAAGATCTCAAAATATCTCACCGATATCGTCCAGGCTACAAGAGACCCGAAGCAATACGGGCTTGATATAAAGAACTTCATCGAATATGGAGCATCTCCACGCGCTTCAATATATCTTGCCCTTGGCGGGAAAGCAAGCGCTCTCCTTGCAGGGAGAGGATATGTGGTACCCGAAGACATAAAAAGAATAGCAATGGATGTCCTGAGGCACCGTATCATCCTGACATATGAAGCACTGGCAGGAGAGATGACACAGGATAAAATAATCGCATCGATCCTTGAAAAAGTGCCTGTTCCCTGATTTGATCAATTAAAAGTGACATGGAGCGTGAGATTTTGGCCCGTCCAACAACTTCGGAAATAATCTCAAAAGTAAGACAGATCGAAATAAAGACCAACAGACCTGTGGAAGGAATTATCAGCGGGGCTTATCTTTCTGCCTTTAAAGGAACCGGCATTGAATTCTCGGAAGTGCGCGAATACCAGGCAGGAGATGATCCGAGGACCATTGACTGGAATGTTACGGCACGGATGAACCATCCATTCGTGAAAGAGTTCATTGAGGAACGAGACCTGACAATAGTTATAGTATTTGATATTTCAAGGTCATCCGAATTCGCAACTGTGGGTTCGCTGAAAAAGGACATAGGTATCGAGCTGTGTGCTTCTCTTGCCATGTCCGCGATCAGGAACAATGATAAAGTGGGTCTTATGCTCACCTCGGACATTGTGGAGAAATATATTCCGCCAATGAAAGGGAAAAGGCATGTATTCAGGATAATAAGAGAGACTATTTTTCATGAGCCAGAACACGATAGAACCGATCTTTCCGTGCCTCTTGTGAAGCTTTCCAGGATTCTTAAGAAAAAGAGTGTGATCTTTGTAATTTCGGATTTCCAGGATGATCCGGGGAATATAAAAAAGCCGCTTCAGGTGCTAAAGAACAGGCATGACATAATAGCAGTGAGATTATGGGATGTGAGGGAACAGGAACTTCCTGATATCGGCCTTATTGAGCTTGAAGATGAAGAGACAGGTGAACAGATACTTGTTGATACCGCAGATGCCGGATTCAGGATGCGATTTGCGGAAATGGTCGAATCAAGGAATAAAAAATTAAATGATGTCACAAAACGCCTTGAAATTGATCTGATAGAAATTTCAACTGCACAGGATTGGATAAAACCAGTATTGAAATTCTTTAAAATGAGGGTGAGAAGATGAATTTGAATTTTGGGAACCCTTTATGGTTTGCTGCCCTGCTGCTTATCCCTGTTGTCTGGTATTTTTACAGGAAATCCATTAAAAAGAAAAAATCTCTTGCTATTAAGTTTAGCAATATCTCGCTTATCAAAGAAGCAGGTATGGGAAAATCAAGAGCAAAGGAAGTCCTTTTTTATATGAATATACTTTTGATCGCCTTACTCGTCACAGCTCTGGCTGATCCCCATATACCACTCAAACAAACAAAAGAAGGTGTAAACGTGGTCATGGTGATGGATGTTTCAGGAAGCATGGCAGCCAATGATTATAAGCCCACACGGCTTGAAGCTGCAAAGGAAAGCGCAAAGATATTGATTGACGAATTAAATAATAAAGACAATTCAGGAATTGTTATATTTTCAAGTGGTGCGACAACGTCAGCGTATCTTTCGCCTTATAAAGATAAAGTTATTGAAAAACTTTCAGGGATAAAGCAAACAGAAGGTGAAACATCTCTGGGTGATGGTCTTGCGCTTGCGGTGGACATGGCAACTTCTATCCCGAACAAGAAAAAAGTCATAATTCTCATGAGCGATGGCGTTAACAATGCAGGTGTGATAAGCCCGGACGATGCCATTTCATATGCAAAGACGAATAATATCCAGGTCTATACCGTGGGAATAGGATCGAACGAAAAAGTCCTCCTCGGTTATGACTGGTTAGGCCGGCCGCAATATGCCGAGCTTGATGAAGCAACACTGCAAAGAATAGCAAAAGAAACGAATGGCCAGTATTTTAAATCAGTGGATAGTGGAACTCTTGAGAAAATATACAGCGAGCTTCCACAAAAAATAGAACGTGAAACCGAAGATTCAAGCATTAAGGACTGGGCCATTATGGCTTCCATAGGAGTTCTGCTTGCACAATTGTATCTGAGGTTCGGAAGATACAGGATTTTGCCATGAGGTGAAAATATGAAGAGATTAAAAATATTAAATATTTTTATATGTTTATTGATCATATTTTCCGGAATAGCATCTGCACAACAACTAACTGTCAGGAAAGTTACGAATATGGATATAAAAACAGGTGGCAGCGTCAATATTACGCTTGAGTTTGAAAATCCCTTCAATAAATCCATACCAATTAAAATCCAGGATAATAATATTTTGGGGAATAACGGGCTTGAGATCCAGTGTTACGAATATGCTCTTCCCGATAATCCGCATCCGGGAGTTTCATATGATTTTCCGATACAGGCCTATTCAGCCGGGGAGTTTACACTTGACCCTGCAATAGTTACTTATACAAATCCGGAAACAGGAACAGAGGAATCTGTAAAATCCGAGCCTGTCAGGGTTTCCATAAAACAGGGACAAGCAACAGGGCAGCAGCAGGGTATTACCAAGATATACAATTGCGGCGGTGTGAGCATGCAAAGCACTTCTATATCATCAAGCAGTTCAACTTCAATTTCGATAAGCAGCGGCAGTCAGCAGACAGGCCAGCAGGCAGACCAGAATAACTATCCGCAGCCTGCCGGTTCTCCTGAGAATATCCAGCAGAGCGCCCAGGATATGCAAAATATCAAACAGGAAATGGAGCGCCAGAAGCAGGAACAGCAAAAAATGGAAAACGAGTTAAAGGAAAGGATCGAGAATAACAGCGATTTCCGGAAACTAAATGAGCAACTTCAAAAACAGGGGTATGCGCCAGCGGAACAGGAAGTAAAACCGGAATCCAATGATACCGGGAATTTTAATTACAGGTACAAGAAAGGCCAGGAGTCTGCGAACATAAGCGGTAGGATGAATGCCGGGGAAATGGAAAATATCACGAAACAGAGTAGTGAAGATATAAAGAAGCTGGAGCAGTATATCGAGAGTAATGAAACATTCATGCAAATGAACAGGACGCTTTCAGATAAAGGGTATAACCTGACTGGTAAGAATATTGACCTGAAAACAAATATCAGCAGTTTTGAATATTCATATGGTGATAAGCAGGGAAGGAATGCTTCGATCACAGGTAATGTGACAAATACAGGTGAGATAAAAGATATATCGTTAAAAGAACCGGAGCCGTCATTCCCATACTGGATACTTGCTGTTCTCTTTGTGCCTTTGCTCGGGATATATCTATACTCGAAGTTCAGGAATAATTCAAGGCCTGTTGAACCAGTAAAAGAGATCATTTATATTGACCCCAAGGAGAACGCCATATCAATGCTTGAAAAAGCAGTAGAAATGTTCAATAATGGTATGCAACGAGAGGCATATGTGGAGGCATCACATGCAGTGAGGTCATATTTTAAGGCAACTTCAGGGATGAATGAACTGACAAGCGATGAGATAATTACGGGCATTCGCAGTTCAAAAGATGAGGGATATGTAAGGGATGTCAGGGAGTGTTTTATGCTCTGTGATCTTGTTAAATTTGCAAAATATGAACCGAATGTGGAGGATTTCAATCGGGTTGTGGAATATGCAAGAAGGATAATAGTATAAGAGTGTTCCATAAAAATATTACCGATGACTCATGAAGAATTATAACAGTACTATAAATAATTGTTTTTAATACTCTTTTATCCTGTTTTATCTATTATCGATGTTATATAAAGGAAATAGAATGATTATAAAGGATTTAACATTTTTAGGGGAAATAATGTACTTTAAAATATTATTAGACAGTAAGAATACTTAAATTACTGATAATCATGATAGTTCTTAGCGGCAAAATGCCGCATAAATAAGAGGTGAAATTATGAGATTGAGAAATATAACTCTGGCAGGTATGATCCTGATCGTGCTGGCCTTTACTATAGGCATGGCTGGCGCCATAGAGAATGGCACTGGTAATGAAACACCTTCAGTAAACGTAACGGGAAATTCAACCGAAACACTAACTGTCAACGTAACTGAGACCCCAACTGTAAATGTAACCGGGACTCCAACTGAAACACTAACAGTAACCCCGGAAGTGGATGATAATGAAACAAATGATAATGAATTGGATGATAAAGATCTAATTGGCCCGGGACATCTATTATATAGATTAAAGATTGCATTTGAGAATATGGGTGAGACCTTTACCTATAACTCGAGTGAAAAACTCGGAAAACAGGTATCTCATGCAAGACATAGAATAAACGAGTATAGAAAGGCACTGAAACAAAATGACATGAAAGCTGCAGATAAGGCACTTGCTCAATATGAAGAAAAAATGAATGAAGTAAATGCTTCAATGTCTAAACTTTCCGGCAATGATACTGGACTTATCAATGCACAGCAGATGATACTAAAACATCAATTTATACTTGAAAATCTCAGTATCTCACATCCTGATAACAAAGGACTTCAGAGAGCATATAAAAACAGTAAGAATCTTCAGACTAAGTTTGCTTCAAAGATAGAAAAAAAGTTTGATGCAAATAGCACCAAAAAGAATCAAGAGATAAATAGCACCAAAGAAAATCGAGAGATACGGAAAGCTGAAAAGACAGAAGTATCCATAAAAGATACAAAATCTGAAAAGGGATCTAAGAGATCGAATTAAAGAAAAGCTGAAAAAGCGATAAGCTATTGACCAAAAGCAATACAGGGTTAGTTAGATAGGTGAAGGTTCACCTATCTTTTTATTATATTATCAATCAGAGGGTACGAATTATAAATGTGCAATGCCTAGGACTGAGGTGAGACCATGAACAGCACAAGACCACTTGTATGCGATAGTCTATACCGCATAAAGCTACTAAAAGCTGGATTCACTTGTAAAGAAATCGAATATCTGTATATCCTGGACAATAATATAGAAATTGTCGAAGTGAATTGGTGCAATTGCAAAAGATGTAAGTCATGCCCGTGATTTTACTGTAACTTCTTTAGAGCATGTTGAACATCAGATACGCTCAATATGCAAACAGCAACTATATATTGATATGTCACAATGTAGATAAGGTGGTAAATGTGCCTTATAAAACAATAAAGATCAGGGATGAAACATACGAAAATATAAACGTCTTAGTAAGTGACCTGATGAAAGAACTCAAAAGACCGGTATCTATTGATGAAGCATTGAGATATTTGCTCAAATGCAGGAAGAATAAGCCAAGTACGTTCGCTGGCGCATGGAAAATGGATGAAGTGGAAATTGAAGAAATCAAAAAGGAATTAAAGGAAAGCTGGAAAAGATGGGAATTGTAATAGATACCGATATCCTGATCGATCTTCTCAGGAATAAGGAATATGCGGTCAGCAAGATAAAAGGGCTTGAGAAAAACGAAGAACTTGCCACCACGGATATAAACGCCTTCGAGCTATACTTCGGAGCCTACAACTCCAGGGATAAGGAGAAGAATATCGCATCAACTAAGGGGCTCCTTAAAACTATGACTCTGCTCCACACACAGGAGGAGAGTATGGAGACGGCCGGCAGGATTTTCGCACAAAGAAGGGCTAAAGGAAAAATGATTGAGATCAGGGACTTGCTCATAGCTGCGATTGCCCTGCAGAATGGATGCAAGCTTATCACTAATAACAGAAACCATTTTGAAGGAATTGAAGGATTATCTATTTGTGATGGATACAATTAATAACACATCTTGCCATTTAGCCTGAAAAACAAAAAACAGAGGTACAATGCCAAAAAGATCCGACATCAAGAAAGTACTGCTTATAGGTTCAGGCCCTATAATGATAGGACAGGGGGCAGAATTTGATTTTTCAGGCAGCCAGGCATGCCGCTCTCTTCGGGAAGAGGGAATAAAAGTTGTCCTGGTCAATAGCAATCCTGCAACCATTATGACAGATACCGATATGGCGGATGCGGTTTATATCGAGCCGCTTGAACCTGAGATCGTGGCAAAGATCATTGAAAAAGAACGTCCGGATGGCATTATTGCGGGTATTGGCGGGCAGACCGGTCTTAATCTGACTACTGAACTTGCAGAACTGGGAGTGCTTGAAAAATTCGGCGTGGAGCTTCTTGGCACATCATTGCAGGCGATCAAGGATTCGGAAGACAGGGATCTTTTCAAGAGAAAAATGATAAGCATTGGTGAAAAAGTCCCGCGCTCAAAAGCTGTGAACACTCTTGAGGAAGCCGAGGCTCTGATAGAAGAACTTGGTCTTCCGCTCATTATCCGCCCTGCATATACTCTTGGTGGGGCAGGAGGAGGCATAGCCTATACAAAAGAAGAGCTTCTTGAAATAACCGAGCGGGGGCTTAAACGATCACGGATAAGCCAGGTACTGATCGAAGAGAGCATTATGGGCTGGAAGGAATTCGAGTATGAGATTATGCGTGACAAGAATGATACCTGTATTGTCATATGCAATATGGAAAACATCGACCCCATGGGAATACATACCGGGGAATCGATCGTAGTAACGCCTTCCCAGACACTATCTGACGCCGATCACCAGAAACTCCGAAGTACATCAATTAAGATCATAAGAGCCCTTGGAATAGAAGGTGGGTGCAATATCCAGTTTGCTGTGCGCGATAATGAGGTCAGGATCGTGGAAGTCAATCCGCGTGTTTCACGCTCATCCGCCCTTGCCTCCAAAGCAACGGGTTACCCGATAGCCCGTGTAACTGCAAAGATCGCTATCGGCATGACGCTTGATGAAATTACCAACGATATCACCAAAAAAACTCCGGCGTCCTTTGAACCCACTATTGACTATACCGTTGTCAAGATACCGCGCTGGCCATTTGACAAATTCGTAACAGCGGACAAGCATCTTACCACTGCAATGAAAAGCACGGGAGAAGTAATGGCAATAGGGCGCACTATTGAAGAGGCGCTCCAGAAAGCTATACGCTCACTTGAGGTGGACATGGAGTTTGGATTCAGGGAATGGAGCAAGGAGGATATTCTTGAAATTCTCCGCCATCCCACTCATGAACGCATTTTCGTTATTTACCAGGCATTGCGTGATGGAATGCCAGCGGATGAAATATCACGAATTACCAGTATCGATCCCTTCTTTATCAGAAAGATCCGGAATATCATTGATATAGAGGACACAATAAAAGCCGACCTATCCCCGGAAAATCTCAGGAAAGCCAAACGCATGGGCTTGAGCGATGAAAGAATAGCGTTTTTAACAAGAAAGTCCCGCGAAGAAATAAACGATATGAGAAGACACAATGGTATCATTCCGACTTTAAAGATGGTTGATACATGCGCAGCAGAATTTGAAGCTGCAACGCCTTATTATTATTCGACTTATGAAGAACAATGCGAAGATACGCCTTCGGATAAGAAGAAAGTCCTCATCATTGGCTCAGGTCCGATCCGTATCGGACAGGGCATTGAGTTTGATTACTGTACAGTTCATGCGGTAACGGCGCTTCGCGAGATGGGCATAGAGACCCATATATTGAACAATAATCCGGAAACAGTTTCTACGGATTACGATACATCAGACAAATTGTTCTTTGAGCCGTTGACGCTTGAAGATGTTATGAATGTGATTGACAGGGAGCAGCCCTTTGGAGTAATGGTGCAGTTCGGAGGGCAGACATCTGTGAACCTGGCTGTACCTCTTAAGAAAGAACTTGACAGGAGAACTGACCTTAAAACGGTCATCCTGGGAACCACGCCTGATGATATGGATATCGCGGAGGACAGGGGACGTTTTAATACAATGATGAAAAAGCTGGGAATATTCCAGCCCGAAGCAGGATGCGCCACAAATTATACCGAAGCTTTCAATGAAGCCAGAAGGATCGGATATCCTGTACTGGTTCGGCCATCATATGTTCTTGGCGGCCGCGCTATGGAGATCGTATATGATGAACGCGACCTTGACCGCTACCTGAAAGAAGCAGTAAAGGTTTCAAATGAGCATCCGGTGCTTATCGATGATTTCCTTGATAATGCTGTGGAGATTGATGTGGACGCTATTAGTGATGGCAAGGATGTGCTGATCGGCGCAATTATGGAACATATTGAAGAAGCAGGCATCCATTCCGGGGATTCAGCCTGTGTTATTCCTCCCCAGTCCCTCAAACCGGAAATTCTTGCTATAGTACGCGATTATGTCAAAAAGATCGCGAAGGCTCTGCATGTCGTTGGAATAATCAACATCCAGATGGCAACGAAGAACGGGATCGTTTATGTTCTTGAAGCAAATCCCAGGTCAAGCCGCACAATCCCGTTTGTGAGCAAGGCTACGGGAGTTCCGCTTGCTAAGATCGCTGCAAGGGTCATGGCAGGGCATACACTGAAAGAGCTTGGGATTACAGGCGATGTTACTCCGAAACACGTTTCAGTTAAAGAAGTCCTTCTACCATTTGATAAATTACCTGGCGCTGATCCGCTGCTTGGACCTGAGATGAAAAGCACAGGGGAAGTTATGGGTATAGACTACGATTTCGGAAAAGCGTTCTTCAAGGCCGAATGGGCAGCAGATAATAAACTTCCCATGTCAGGTACCGTTTTCCTGTCGATCCGGGATACCGATAAAGTACAAATAGTCGGCGTGGCAAGGAAAATGCAGGAAGCTGGACTTCATATTCTTGGTACCCGGGGAACAGCACAATTTCTTGCGCAAAATGGGATTAGGATAGAGGTCATAAAAAAAGTCAGTGAAGGTTCACCTAATGTAGTAGAACTTATTCATAATAGGAAAGTAGACCTGATTATTAATACTCCTACGAGCAAGCAGGCTGTTAAGGATGGTTTCCAGATCAGGAGGTCTGCTGTTGATTTCAGTGTGCCTTATATTACCACTATCCAGGCTGCGCTTGCTGCTGCTGATGCTATTGAAGCAATGAACAGGGGTGAAATTTCAATAAAATCGCTGGGTGAATACCATGCGAGGCCATAATATGACAAATATGGTTCATCTTGGTAAAATTGCCTTTGCTAATTGTGATTTTCCCTATTACGCAATGGAACACGGAAAGATAAGGACAGATGATATTGATATTGCCGAAGCGCATCCGGTTGAACTTGCACGAAGGTTGCAGGCAGGTGAACTTGATATAAGCCCCATATCATCGATCATGTATGCAAAACAGGATGACCTTCTTATATTACCTGGACTTTCCATTACTTCAAACGACTTTACAAAAAGCGTCCTGATATGCTCAAATGGGGAAATTGAAATGTCTGGTTTTGAAGGAAAAACACTATGCATCCCTGAGACTACTGCCAGTTCGGCAACTCTTGTTAAAATTATTTTGTGGTTAAAGGGAGTGAATGTAAAAATCAGGCAATGCAATGGAACTGATATTGAAAATATGCTGCGCCAGGGGGATGCTGCTCTTTTGATCGGGGATAGCGCCATTCATGCTATTGGAAAATACCATATAATCGCTGACCTCGGGAATGAGTGGAAAAAGCTTACCGGGAAGAAAATGGTCTATGCACTCTGGGTCGTGAGGGGAGATTTTGCAAGAAAATATCCTGGAAAAGTAAAATATGTCCACGACATACTCCTCAAATCAAAGGATTTTGCATATAAAAACATTAATGGAATAGCCAGCCACATAGGGCGGCAGAAAAATATCGATTGTAATTTCATGCGGGAATATCTTCACACTTTGAATTATGATTTCGATGAAGAAACTGTGGAAAGCCTCAAGCTCTTTTTTGAATATGCAATGGAATGCGGGATCATTGGAGATGTGAAGCTTAGATTTTTCGATAAATTGAATATGGATGCCCACTATAATTATAGTAATGGATAAACGATATATCCTTATATTATTGATCGTTGCTATATCGGGTTGTATTAATGATAATGGCAATTCCAGCACCAGTGCGAACCAGACAATAATAAAAACATCAACCGTCACTCCAACCGCGGCATTTCCAGTTCCTGAACCGTTGACTGTTTATGTTGAAATAAAAGGAAGCATGTTCAATCCTCTCGAATTAAAAATTGTAAATGGCACAACAGTAAAATGGACGAATGCGGACAGCGTTTCATATATAATGAACGTGGATGATGTGCAATCGCCTGTTCTTAATAAAAGAGATTCCTGGAACCATACGTTCAATAAAACCGGAATCTTTGAATATAATTCCTCCAATCATCCGGCCATGCCTCATGGAAAAATAATAGTTGAAAAATAGAATATATTAATTGACTTTCATGCGAGAAAACAACAGAACATTCAAAATAATTATTTTCATCCTTTCAATATTATTGATAGGATCATCTGCATTTTTATTCGTAAGTCTTGAAGAAATAAAACAAAAAGATGCATCTATCGCAGCTTTGTCTGTTGAAATAACATCCCAAAAACAACAAATTTCACAACTTGGATCCAACATCTCAAACTTGAAGGAGGATCTATCCAGGAAAGAAGCGCTCCTGAGAAACGAAACACAAACACGCCAGAAGCTTGAAGAGGAGATCATAAACCTTACAATGGTCGCAAAAGGTGATTACGGAGTACTTGGTGTCGATGATAATAATATCGGGCATGTGATACCTCTTGAAGTCATAATTAAGGATGGCAACGGAAACTTGTTTCTCAATGTTGCAAATGTTCTGGTGGATGAATCAATGCAATCTTCCGCGCAGACCGCAATACAAGTAGCCCGGGAAGTGACAAGGACAAGCCTCACTAATAAGGATGTTCTGATCAATGTCAAAGCACCTGTCCAGGAGGGGAAGTTGAGTATTTCAGGCGGCAGCGCAGGCGGGGCCATTACAATAGCAGCCATTGCGGCAATGAAGGGAATAGAGCCACGACAGGATGTGCTTATGACAGGAACGATAAACGAAGACCATTCAATTGGTCAGATCGGCGCGCCAAGGGCAAAAGGCATTGCTGCGCGTGAAAATGGCGCAAAGCTGTTCCTTGTGCCTCCTGGTCAAAAGAGTGAAGTAGGGGATATCGGGATCGAAGTGATGGAGGTCAGGACAATTGAAGAGGCTGTGAGGTATGCGATATGAATAGAAAATCTTTCGTTGAAGGGTATAAATACTTTCGAAAAGAAAAAAGTGTATTATGACAGTAAAAATTTTGGGACGATATATTATAGCAGACCCTTCTATCTGTCATGGGGAACCAACCTTTAGAGGAACACGCATCCTTGTCAAAGATGTTCTTGAACAGGTAGAAAGCGGAATGGCATGGGAAGCGATCATAGAAGAATGGGGAGGAAAATTGACACGAGATGCGATTGCAGATGCTGTTCACCTTGCTCGTGAAGCATTGAGTGTATATGATCCTGAAATTAGCACGGAATTCGCCTGTACATGAAATCCTATATCCATAATTCTTCTATAGTTCTACTTATGCTCCAGACTTAGATTATCTTTTCATCATTTATTTTATCAAAATTGGGATTTTTGATGGCTGCGATAAACAAATTTGTATCAACCAAAAACCGACGGATGTTTTCTCCTGATTTTTTCTTTAATGTCACTACGCACCTTGCCAACTACCGCATCGACGTTAATTTTCTTAAAGTCTTTCTCAAGCTGTTCAGCCAGTTCCTCGATATTTATCTTTTTTATAATCAGAAGGTCGTTTTTAACGTCTGCTATGAGCAATTTAGAACTCTCATTAAGCTTTAGCTTCTTTCTAAGGATACCCGGAATAACGATCCTGCCAGCTTTGTCGATACTCACAATTTCCATATTATACCATTATGGTAATTTGGTATAAATAGATGACCATGTGGTATCCCAACAATAATGTTAAATATAGCCAATGCTATGATGATAGTAATGAGGTAAACATATGGTTCGTTGGAGATTAGCAGTAACATTGTTTTTTATTTTCACGGTCGCAACGGCTGGCTGTGTAGTTAATGGAGACATAGGCACAGCAATAGAGAAATGGAATAAAGTAGCAGACAAGACACAAGAAATAAGAAGTCTGGAAGAACAATTTGTAAAAACTGTTAATGTTGATACTGTTGCAATAGATTCAGAAACTTCTAAAGATACTCCCAATTTTGAGAAAATACTTCCTATATTATAGGACTTACGCGATTAACTTAAGCCGATGGCATTCAGCATAATTTTAATACACGGTCTGCATTAATATGTTTTAAGACAATGAAATTATGCAAAAACAAAAGTGTTCCTTAAAATTGTACACCAAT